>JBFYYH010000241.1:0-3981 GCA_041310125.1 Syntrophaceae bacterium
GTCTGCGTCGAGCTCTGCAGACCCCGCTACGAGGCGATCCGCCAGAGGGACAAATGGCAGCAGACCGACATCGTCAAGGTGATCCGCGAGAAGCGGACGAGCATCCTCCTCTCCCAGATCATCATGGCATCCCTGCAGCGGAAGATCGCCCAGAAATTCAACATCACCCCGGGCGAGGAGATGCTCCGGGCCATCGACCGGGCCGGGGCGATCGGCGCGGAGATTGTGCTCGCGGACCGCGAGATCCGGGTGACGCTCCTGCGGACCTGGCGGAAGATGGGTTTCTGGAGCAAGGTGAAGTTCCTGCCCGAGGTGCTCCTCTCCCTCTTCGCGACCGACGAGATCACCGAGGAGGAGATCGAAAAGCTCAAGCAGCACGACGTGCTGGAGCTGGCGCTGCAGACCATCGGCGAGAAACTGCCCGGATTGAAGACGACCCTGATCGACGAGCGGGACCTCTACCTCGCTGACCGCATCGGCCGCGCGGAGGGTCCGCGGATCGTGGCGGTCGTCGGAGCGGGACACGTGCCGGGGATCCTCAAGCACCTCGGAGAGGAAATCGACACCGGGGCGCTGGAGACGATCCCCGAAAAGGGACTCTGGGGCCGGTACGGCGGCTGGGTTTTTTCGCTCGCCATCGTCGGGCTCTTCGTCGCGGGCTTCTTCTCCTCCGGCTCGCAGGCCAGCCTGAAGATGCTCACCTGGTGGACGCTGATCACCGCGGCCTTCTCGGGTCTGGGGGCGCTTCTGCTCCTGGCGCACCCGCTGACGATCGCCGCCTCGGCCCTCTCGGCCCCGATCACGACGCTCCACCCCCTGATCGCCGCCGGATGGGTCGCGGGCCTCGTGGAGGCCGGGCTGCGCAAGCCGCGGGTGAAGGATTTCCTGGCACTGAAGGACGATCTTCTCTCCGTCCGGGGCTTCTTCCGGAACAAGATCACGCGGCTGCTGCTGCTGGTCGCCGTCGTCAACCTGACCACCTCCATCGGGACCTTCGTCGCCATCCCGGTGATCCTGAGGTTCCTCTGAGCGGGACTCCGTCATGACCGAGAAGAACTCGATCCTCTGCCCGAACTGCCGGAGGCTCATCAGCCGCGACGAACCGCTCTGCCCCTACTGCCTCACGGACCGTCCCGGCGCACGGTGGAAACGGGGGATCCTGGGGGGATTCTCCCTCTTCCAGGCGGATCCGGTCCGGGCGATCATCGCCGTGAACGCGGCCTTCTACCTCTTCTCCCTGCTCCTGAATCCGGCAGGCCTCGGCCTTTCCGCGAATCCGATGCATTTCCTCTCGCCTTCGGGGGAGAGCCTCTTTCTGCTCGGCGCGACCGGCACCCTTCCCATCTCCGCCTACGGCCGCTGGTGGACCCTGATCACCGCCTCCTTTCTCCACGGCGGGATTCTCCACATCTTCTTCAACATGATGGCCCTCCGCCAGCTCGCCCCCTTCGTGATCGAGGAGTTCGGCCTTCACCGCTTCACGATCCTCTACGTCTGGACGGGCGCGGCGGGTTTCCTCCTCTCCTATGTCGCCGGCATCCCCTTCACCATCGGGGCCTCCGCCTCCATCTGCGGGCTGATCGGGGCCATCCTCTTCTACGGGAAGAGCCGGGGCGGCCGCTACGGGGAGGCGATCTACCGCCAAGCGATGGGATGGGTCGTGGGCCTGGTGCTCTTCGGCCTCTTCTTTCCGGGAATCAACAACTGGGCCCACGGAGGGGGACTGCTCTCCGGCATCGGGATCGCCTTTATCGCCGGCTACCGGGAGCGGACCCCCGAGGCCTTCGGCCACCGGATCCTCGGGACGGCAAGCCTCTGGATCGCTGCGGCCGCCCTGCTCTGGGCCTTGATTCAGGCCGTCTATCTCCTCTTCTGATTCCTCTTCAGCCCCACCCGGACCGGATGGCGCTCCTCCAGCCGGCAGGTTATCGCTTCCCTTCAGGCCGATCCGGCTGATCCGTCGCCTCGCCATTGAAAACCGGCCCTTCGCTGTTGAGTTTTTCCCAGCGGTACCAGAATGTCTTGTAGCTCATGCCGAGAAGTTTTGCGGCCTTGGCGATGACGCCGTTGGCCCGCATCATCGCCTTTTCCATGAGACTCTTCTCCAACGCCTCGAAACGGATCCCGCCTTCCGGAAGATCAAAATCGAAGGGGTCGACCCGCTCCGAAGTTCCGAGCTCGCTCTGGATGTCCTTCAAGGCGATCGTCCCGGAATCGCTCATGATGACCGCCCTCTGGATGACCGATTCCAACTGCCGGATGTTTCCCGGCCAGCGGTATTCGGCGAGGGCCTCGATCGCGCCCGGTTCGATGCCCCGGATCCTTTTCCCGAATTCCCGGTTGTATCGGTTCAGGAAGAAGTCGGCCAGTTCGGGGATGTCGTTCTTTCTTTCCCTGAGCGGCGGAAGGTCTATGGTCACCACCTTAAGCCGGTAGTAGAGCTCCTCCCGGAAACGACCCTTTGCAAGTTCCTTCTCGATCTCCTTGTTGGTTGCGGTGATGATTCGGACATCGACCTTGAACGGGTCTTTTCCGCCGAGCCTTCTGATCTCCTTGTCCTGGAGGACCCTCAAGAGCTTCGACTGCATCAACAGCGGCATGTCCCCGATCTCGTCGAGAAACAGGGTGCCGCCGTTTGCCGCCTCAAACAGCCCGATCTTCCTTGAGAGCGCCCCCGTAAACGCCCCCGGTTCATAGCCGAACAGTTCGCTCTCGAACAGACTTTCAGGGATGGCGGCGCAGTTCAGGGTGATAAAGGTTCCGGATCTCCGGGGACCGTTGTAGTGAATGGCCCTTGCGGCCAGTTCCTTGCCCGTACCGCTTTCCCCCCGGATCAGGACCGTCGCGGAACTTTGCGCAACCTTGGTCATGATGTTCAAGGCCTCCCGCATCCGGCCGGACCGGCCGATGATCCCTTCGATCCGGAACCGGTCATACAGTTCCCGCTGGAGTTTGACATTTTCCTTGCGGAGCTCCTGACGCTCCACCGCCCTTCTCAACGTCAGCAGCAGCGAATCCTTGTTCAGCGGTTTGGTCAGGTAGTCGAAGGCGCCCCTTTTCATCGCTTCGACAGCGGAGGATATGGTTCCGTGGGCGGTGACAACGATCATCGTCGGGAATGGGGAAAGAGAAACCTTCTGGATGGCGTCGATCAATTCGATGCCGTCCATCCCCTCCATCTTCAGGTCCGTGAGCAGGACATCGGGATTGTATTTCTCGACGGTTTTCAGCGCTTCTTCGCCCGATGCGGCCGTATACGTCTCATAACCCTCGTCGTCGAGGATCGTTTTGACGATATCCCGCTGAAGCGGTTCGTCGTCTACAACCAGGATGACCGCCATTCACTTTCCCCTCTGCAGCGGCAGGGATATGGCAACGGTGCTGCCTCTGCCTTCAACGCTCCTGAATTGGATGCTGCCCCGATGCTCTTCCACAACCCGCTTGGTGAGTGAAAGCCCGATCCCGATCCCCTTCTGTTTCGTGGTGAAAAAGGGGTCGAAGATCTTCGAGATCTTCTCGGCTGAAACGCCTTCCCCCGTATCTTCGATCTCGATATTCAACCGGTCGTCCTCTCTTCTTGCCCTCAAAACAATCTTCCCGCCGCCGGGCATCGCGTGGAATGCGTTCTGCAGGATATTGTAGAGACAGGTTTTCATCAATCCGGGGTCCAGCTCCATCTCCGGCAGGGGTCCCACTTCCCGAACGATGGCAATCCCATCCTTTTCCGCCTTGGCTTTGACAAGCTCCAGGACCTCCTCGATGAGCGCCGCCATATCGATCTTCTGGAGGTTCATCTCCATGGGCCTGCTGAACTCCAGGAAGCTTTCTGCAAATCCGCTCACGCGCTGGATCTCATTCTTGATATTGCGAACCAGTGAATCGTAGGCAATTTTCCCGCCGCCTTCGCAGGGTCCGTATTTCTTCTGGATATGGTCGATGGAAAGGTTGATGAAATTGAGCGGGTTGCGGATCTCATGGGCA
>JBFYYH010000242.1:0-5235 GCA_041310125.1 Syntrophaceae bacterium
GCTTGCCTCCCGAACGATCTGAAACGGGTTTCTGTCATCATCCGCTGGGTTGAAATTATCCCGGTTCTTCCAGGGGATGTCAAGAAAAATCCTGGTCGCCCGAGCGGGAGGGGTGCCGGGAATTCCCCCCTCCCGCCGGCCCATACCCTGCAAAGGAGGACACGATGAAGATGCCACGCCGCCGGTTTGCGATCTTGGCAATCGGGGTGTGCCTGGCCGCCGCGGCCTGTGCAGGCCCTCTCTTCCGGAACTACGGAAGGATCGATCCCGATGAAGGGATCTCCCGGATGCTTGAAAGCCACCAGGTCGATCCCGAACTCCGCTTCTACATCAGCGGATCGGATCTCTACCCCAACGCCCTTTTGGGGCTGCGCCGGGATCTCCGCCTCGATCCGAGGACCCTCTGGAAGAAGGTCGCGATGGATCCGGCGATCCTGAAGGAGATCGTCGGAAACATGAAGGCCAAAGCCTCCGAGTACCGGCAATTCCCCTACGGGTTCGCAATTCGCGATGACAAAGGCGAGCGGATCGGCGTCTGGTATTCGATCCTCACGGCCCGGACCTTCATCCGGATGCAGGAGGACGGCACGGTACGGATCGACACGCCGGACCTCGACACCTACGAAAAGTTCGAGATCGAGGAGGAACCCTGATCCGGGGCGGGGAGGGGCGGCGCCGTGCCGGGAGTTTGGTCCTTGCAATTCCCCGGAAATTCCGGTAAGTAGATCGGCAATTCTCTTGGAGGAGGCAAAGACGCAATGAAGGCTCTGGTCACCTACTACTCCCAGACCGGCAACACCGAGAAGCTCGCGCGCGCCATCTATGAAGCGATTCACGTCGAGAAGGAACTCTCCCCCATTCAGGACGTCCAGGATCTCCGGGGCTACGACATCATCTTCGTGGGATTTCCAGTCCACGCCCACAGCGTCCCCGCCAAGGTTCTCCCTTTCTTCAAGAATCTGCCCGACGGACAGAACCTCGCCCTCTTCTGCACCCACGGTTCGCTCCGCGGCGGCCATCTGCCGAAGCAGGCCATCGAGCAGGCCCTCGGGCTTGCCCCCCGGGCGAAGGTGGTCGGCACCTTCGGGGTTCGGGGAAAGGTCCATCCGCGCGTCATCGACGAACTGCTGAAGATGGCAGAGCACCGGGCATGGGCCGAAGAGGCGCAGGGCGCCTGCGAACACCCCAGCGAGGCGGACTTCTCCGACGGCAGAGAGTTCGCCCGCGGAGTCCTCGCCAAGATCGGACGATAGGCTCCCCATCGGAGGAGAACGAGATGACCCTTCGTGAAATCCAAGAGATCCTTCAGGCCGATATTCTGGTCGGCGAAGACCTGCTGGAGATGGAGGTGAAGACGGCCTTCGGGGCCGATCTGATGAGCGATGTGCTCGCCTTTGCGAAATCGGGCAGCCTGCTGATCACCGGGCTGACCAACCCCCAGGTGATCCGGACGGCGGACATCCTGGATATCGCCGCCATCATCATGGTTCGCGGCAAGGTGCCCTCCCCCGAGGCCATCGAACTGGCGAGGGAAATTCCGATCCCCGTTCTTTCGACGAAGTTGATTCTTTTCGAAACCGCCGGACGTCTCTATGAAAAAGGGATTGTCGGCTGCGTGGAAAGGGTGGATCCCGTTTCAGCGTGTGAATGATCACCGGAACGGACCCGACCGGCGATCCGTCCGCGACGCGTCTTCCCCTCAAAGCAGACCGGCCACACCCTCCAGGGCTTTTTCCAGGTGCTCCGGGTTCTGACCGCCCGCCTGCGCCATCTCCGGTCTTCCTCCGCCGCTTCCGCCGATCAGCGGCGCGATCGACTGGACGATCTTCCCGGCATGATACTTGCCGCTGAGGTCCTTCGTGACCAGGCAGAGGAGCATCGCCTTGCCCTCCGCGCGGCTCCCGAGGACTATGACGCCCGAACGGAGACGATCCCGGAGCTTGTCGCCGAAATCCCGGAGGGTCTTCACGTCGGACGCATCCACCACGGTCGCCAGGAGATTGACCCCGTTGATCTGGCGAACCCGGTCCATCAGGTCAGAGGAATCCCGGGCCGCCAGCTTCCCCTTCAAGGCCTCGATCTCCCGCTCCAGCTCTCGTTCCCGCCGGAGGCGCATCTCCGTGACGGCGGCTGTCCCGACCGTTCCGGACGTACCGGATAGGGCGGATGCTTCTGCCGTTCCTGCTGTTAAGGTCTTTGCGACAGGTCCCAGCGGGCTGGTTTTGAGCAGAGAGGCGGTCTTCCGGAGCTCGTCCTCCAGGCGCTGCACATAGGCAACCGCCCCTCCCCCCGTCAGCGCCTCGATCCGGCGAACCCCGGCGGCGATCGCCGACTCGTGAACGATCTTCAGCAGTCCGATATCCCCCGTCCTTCTCACATGGGTCCCCCCGCAGAGCTCCTTGCTGAACTCCCCCATCCGGACGACACGGACCTCCTCCCCGTATCGCTCGTCGAAGACGGCCGTCGCCCCCGTTTTGACGGCCTCCGCAAGCGGCAGGACCTTCGTTTCAACGGGGACATTCGCCCGGATCATCCGGTTGGCCGCCTCCTCGATCCTTGCCAAGTCCTCGTCGTCGATCTTGGAGAAATGGGTGAAGTCGAAGCGGAGACGCTCGGCGTTCACCAAAGAACCGGACTGCTTCACATGCTCCCCGAGGACCCTCTTCAGGACGGCCTGAAGAACGTGGGTGCCGGAGTGGTTCGCCTCGATCGCCCGCCGATTCTCATCGGTGACCTGCAGCTCGACTTCGTCCCCCAGGCGGATCCTCCCCTCCGCGACGCAGCCGCGGTGGACGATCAGGTCGTCGAGGGGGCGCTTCGTATCCGTCACCTTGAAAACGGATAGGCTGGGACTGGGGCTTGGGCTTGGGCTTGGACTTGGACTGGGACTGGGGCTTATAATCACGCCGGTGTCGCCCACCTGGCCGCCGGTCTCCCCGTAGAAGGGGGTCTGGGCGACGATCACCTCCGCCTCGTCCCCCGCCCCGATCTCGTCCACCTGCCGTCCCTCCTTCAGCAGGGCCACCACCCGGGATTTTCCTTCGGTCACCCCATCATAGCCGGCAAATTCCGTCCTGACCGGGGTGGAAAGGGTCGCAAGCCTCCGGTAGACCTCGGAGACGGCCTCCTGGCCGCTCCCCTTCCAGGATTCTCGCGCCTTCTCCCGCTGGGCGGCCATCGCCTGCTCGAACCCCTCCATGTCGAGGGAGATCCCGTCCTTCCGGACGATGTCCGCCGTCAGGTCGGTGGGAAAACCGTAGGTGTCGTAGAGCTTGAAGACAATCGGCCCCGGGATTGCCCCTTTTCCGGCCGCTTTCAGGACGGCCACCTCTTCCTGGAGGATTTTCAATCCCGCATCGAGGGTCTCTCTGAAACGCTCCTCCTCGCTCTCCACCACCTTCCGGATGAAGGAGACCCGATCGGCGAGATCGGGGTAGGCCCCCTTCATCTGCCCGACCACGACCTCGGCCACCCGGTGGAGGAAGGGCTTGTTCATCCCGAGGAGCTTCCCGTGGCGGGCCGCCCGCCGGAGGATCCGCCGCAGGACATAGCCTCGCCCCTCGTTGCCGGGCAGGACGCCGTCGCCGATCAGGAAGGTCACCGCCCGGCCGTGGTCGGCGATGACCCGGATGGAGACGTCGTCGTCCCCGTCCTTCCCGTAGGTCCGGCCGCTGATCCTCTCGACGAAGCGGATGATCCCCGAGAAGAGGTCCGAGTCGTAGTTGCTCGTCATCCCCTGGACGACGGAGGCCAGACGTTCCAGCCCCATTCCCGTGTCGATGTTCGGTTTCGGCAAAGAGGTCAGTTTTCCGGAGGCATCTCGGTCGAACTGGGTGAAGACCAGGTTCCAGATCTCGAGGTGCCGGTCGCATTCGCAGTGAGCGTCGCACTCCGGCCGTCCACAGCCCGTCCCCTCCCCCTGGTCGTAGAGGATCTCCGAGCAGGGACCGCAGGGGCCGGTCTCGCCCATCATCCAGAAGTTGCTCTTTTCCCCCATCCGGACGATCCGCTCCGCCGGAACCCCCATCCCATCGTGCCAGATCCGGAAGGCCTCGTCGTCGTCCTGGTAGATCGTGATCCAGAGCCTCTCCTTCGGGAGCCCCATCACGACCGTGAGGTATTCCCACGCCCAGGCGATCGCCTCCTTTTTGAAGTAATCCCCGAAGGAAAAGTTTCCCAGCATCTCGAAGAAGGTGTGGTGGCGGGCCGTGACGCCGACGTTCTCGAGGTCGTTGTGCTTCCCCCCCGCGCGGACACATTTCTGCGAAGTCGCCGCCCGGTGGTAGCCCCGGTCCTCCAGCCCCAGGAAACAGTTCTTGAACTGCACCATCCCGGAGTTGGTAAAGAGGAGGGTCGGATCGTCCTTCGGGACCAGGGAGGAACTCGCCACCCGCGCATGCCCCTTCCCCTCGAAAAACGTCAGGAAACTCTCCCGGATTTCACTCCCCGTCCTCGTCATGAACCCCTTCCTCCTCCGATTTTTTCAAGGCCCTGTAGACAAGCCCCGCGGGAAACCCTTTCCCCGCAAGGCTTCTCGCCAGCCTTGCCTTCTTACGGTCGTCCATCCCGGCGACCGCCTCCCCTTTCGCCTTTTTGCGGATCAACCGCTCGACCGCTTCCTCTTCGCCGACCTCTCCCCGGACCTCGCGGATCGCCTCCCGGCAGAGCGTCTCGGATATCCCCCGCCCGCGCAGGTCGAGGGAAATCCGCCGGTCTCCGGCAAGCCGGTTCACCGCGAGCTCTCTCGCCCTCTGCCGGGCGAAGGCCCGATCGTCGAGGTAGCCCTTCTCCCGGAGACGCTCGATCAGCCCGCCGACCAGCGGCGCCTCAAACCCGCCGTCCAGGAGTTTTGTCCGCAACTCCTTCTCGCTGTGCGCCCGGAGGGAGAGGAGGCGGTAGGCCTTCTTTTCCGCCCGGTTGAGGAGGGTCGCGTCATCGGTCATTTCGCCTCTTCCCGGAGGGCCTTCGGCTTCAGGCCGAGTTTCGCGCGGACCTCCGCTTCGACCTTTTCCAGGATCTCCGCGTTCTCCTTCAGGAAGATGCGGGTGTTGTCCCGCCCCTGGCCGAGGCGCTCCCCTTTGTAGGAGTACCAGGCGCCGCTCTTCTCGATGATCCCCTGGTCGGCCGCCAGATCCAGGACATCCCCCTCCTTCGAGATTCCCTCGCCGAAGATGATGTCGAACTCGGTCTCCCGGAAGGGGGGGGCGACCTTGTTCTTGACGACCTTGACCCGGG
>JBFYYH010000243.1:0-3147 GCA_041310125.1 Syntrophaceae bacterium
CCGCTTCGACGGCGCGATCGGGATCAAGAACCTCACCTTCTCCTATCCCGGACAGAGCAGCAAGGTCCTCAACAACATCACCCTGGAGGTCCGCGCCGGGGAGAAGGTGGGTATCATCGGCCCGATCGGCTCCGGGAAGACGACGCTCGGCAAGCTGATGCTGGGGCTCTTCGAGCCGTCGAGCGGGATGGTCACGATGGACGGCACCGACATCCGCCAGATCGACCCCACGGAGCTGCGCCGGTTCATCGGGTACGTTCCCCAGGATATCCAGCTTTTCCGGGGGACCGTCCGCAACAACGTCACGATGGGCGCCCAGGACGTGGACGACCTCACCATCATGCGGGCGTCGATCCTGGCCGGCGTGGACGATTTCATCAAGAAGCACCCCCTCGGCTTCGACATGGAGATCGGGGAGCTGGGCCGGGGGCTCTCCGGCGGGCAGAGGCAGTGCATCGTCATCGCGCGGGCCATGCTCCTGGATCCGCCCGTCCTCGTCCTGGACGAGCCGACGAGCAACATGGACAACCGGACGGAAGTCCGGCTGAAGAAGCAGCTTTCCGACGTGATCCGGGACAAAACCCTGATCCTGATCACCCACCGCGCTTCGCTGTTGGAGATGGTGGACCGCCTCGTGGTCATCGACAACGGCGCCATCGTCGCGGACGGGCCGAAGGCCTCCGTCCTCGAGGCGTTGAAACGGGGTCAATTGAAAATTTAGCGGGAGAGAGAACCTGTGGCAGAAGAACCCGGAAAGACGCCGGCGCCCGAGCCGGCAAAGAAGCCGAAAGAGCTGTTCTACCGCATGGAGGCCGAGGAAATCGACCTCGCCACGGACATCCGCACCTCCGTCCTGGCCCAGTCCCCCCGGGGCGGGCGGGCGATTGTCTACGCGGTCCTGATCCTGTTTGCCGCCGGGCTCTACTGGGCCTCCGTCTCGGAGATCGAGGAGGTGACCCGGGGGGAGGGGAAGGTGATCCCCGCGAGCCAGATCCAGGTCATCCAGAACCTCGAGGGGGGGATCCTCTCGGAGATCCTTGTGAAGGTGGGCGACGACGTGAAGAAGGACCAACTCCTCCTCCGGATCGACCAGACCCGCTTCTCCTCGTCCTTCCAGCAGAACAGGGCGAAGTACCTTGCCAACAAGGCCAAGGCGGCGCGCCTCCAGGCGGAGACGAGCGGCTCGCCCTTCCGGGTGCCGCCGGACGTGCAGAAGGAGATGCCCGAGGTCGCGGCCCGCGAGCAGGAGCTTTACCTCTCCCGGCAGAAGGAGCTCCGCTCCAGCATGGAGATCAAGCAGCAGCAGATCAACCAGCGCACCCAGGAGCTCAAGGAGCTCAACGTCAAGCTGGCCGAGCTGAACAAGACCTTCGCCATCTTCCAGCAGGAGCTGAAGGTGACCAAGCCGCTCGCGGCCCAGGGCGCCGTTTCGGAGATGGACCTCCTGCGCCTGGAGCGGCAGGCGAGCCAGATGCAGGGGGAGATCGAAACCACCAAACAGGCGATCCCCCGGGCGCAGTCCAAGATCGAGGAGAGCCATGTCGCCCTCCGGGAGCTGCAGCTCGCCTTCCTCAACAAGGCGAAGGCGGAGCTGAACGAAGTCTCCGGCCAGCTCGGCGAGGACGCCGCTACCTCCATCGCCCTGAAAGACCGTCTCGACCGGACGGCCATCCGCTCCCCCGTGACCGGGACGGTAAAGCGCCTCCTGATCAACACGGTGGGCGGGGTCGTCCAGCCCGGGATGAACCTGGTCGAGGTCGTCCCGACGGAGGGGACGCTCCTCGTCGAGACGAAGATCAAGCCCGCCGACATCGCCTTCATCCGGCCGAACCAGCCGGCGACGGTGAAGTTCACCGCCTACGACTACACGATCTACGGGGGGCTGGATGCGAAACTCGAACAGATCGGGGCGGACAGCATCACGGACGAAAAGGGAAACAGCTATTATCTCGTCCAGTTGCGGACGGACAAGAGCTACCTCGGCACAAAGGATAAGCCGCTGCCGATCATCCCCGGGATGATCGCGACCGTGGACATCCTGACCGGGAAGAAGACGATCCTGGCCTACCTTTTGAAACCGGTCCTGCGGGCCAAGTACATGGCATTGAGGGAGAGGTGATCGTATGGCGATCCTGCTGAGCAGCGCGAACCGCGCGGTGATCAAGAGATGGAGCGGCCTCTTGGCCCCCCACCCGCTGGAACAGGCTTCGACGTTGGCGGAATTGAGGGTCCGCTGCGCGGCAAAATCCTTCGACCTGGTCCTCCTCCACCGCCCACTGGTGGATCTCCCCTCTTTCGCGGAGCTCCGCAGGGCGGTCCCCTCAGTGCGGTTCTTCCTCCTCACCGACCAGCCGAACGAGGAGGAGGGGCTGGCCTTCCTGAAGGTCGGGATCGCCGGCTACGGGAACACCTACATCTCGCCTTCGCGCCTCGCCGAGGCGGTGCGGGTCGTCTCCGGAGGAGGGGTCTGGCTCGGCCAGGAGGTGATCCAGCGGCTGATCCTGGAGACGGCCGCCCGGGCGAAGGAGGAGGCGGCGCCGGGCGCCGCCCAGCGATTGGCCGGCCTGACGAAGATGGAGCGGAAGGTGGCCGAGATGGTCGCCAAGGGCCGGACCAACTTCGAGATCGCCGACGACCTCAAGATCACCGAGCGGACGGTGAAGGCCCACCTCACCTCGGTCTACGAAAAGACGAAGACCGGCAACCGCCTCGCCCTTGCCCTCCTGATCAACCGGGGGTGAAGCCGGATACGGGAATCAACAGTCGCTTTCCAACAGCCGTTTGTTGGAGCATTTCGTCAAACTTCTCCCTTGACAATGACGCCATAATTTGGCACCATTCAGCCATGACGCGCAAGCACCGTAAAACCCTGGAACTGATCTTTGCACATCCCCCCAGCGCAAGAGTGAAATGGCGCGATATTGAGGCGTTGTTCCGCGAGTTGGGTGCGGAGGTTACGGAACGGGAAGGATCGCGTGTCGGCGTCCGGCTGTTTGGGGAACGAAGGGTGTTTCATCGACCCCACCCGTCGCCCGATGCCGACAAAGGCGCAGTAGCGAGTATTCGCAAATGGTTCGAAAAGAATGGAGTAAAGCCATGAAGAACGTTATGGAGATCAGCGGTGTAAAGGCTGTTATCGCCTTCGAC
>JBFYYH010000244.1:0-5173 GCA_041310125.1 Syntrophaceae bacterium
ACCGTTCCCGGAGAAGCACGGCCTTATCTTTTAATTTTAGCCTGCCTGTTGAATTAAACAAAGCTTTTTCCTTACTCATATCTGCACTCTCGACTGTTTCATGGCACAGAATAATCAAAAAATCAACAATAAAAAGTCGCAAATATCATCTTTGCGACTTTTTATAGAAATTATGCATGCACAAGTGGGCGTATTCCGGCACTCCTGGGGCCAACAGCCTTTTCGGCCATTTTGAGGTCATCGGCCGCCTTTTTCCTAGAAATGGTCCGCGATCGCCTCGACGAGGGCGGGGATCGTGTAGGATTCCTGGAAGATGTCCACGGGAAGCCCCGCCTTTTGGGCCGCCGCGGCGGTCACCGGCCCGATGCAGGCGACCCGGACGCTCTCCGGCCAGCGGAATCCGGGGCCCATGATCCCCAGAAAATGGGCCACGGTCGAGGGGCTCGTGAACGAAACGACATCGATCTTTCCCTCCGCAAAGAGGGGTGAGAGTTCGGATGCCTGCCGGTCGGAGCGGACCGTCCGGTAGGCCGCCGCGACCTCGACGGTTGCCCCCATTTTTTCGAGACCTTCGGGGATGACGTCCCGCGCCTCCTCGGCCCGCGGGAGGAGAATCCGGCTCCCCCGGAGCTCCTCCCCGGCGAAGGCCCTGACGACCCCCTCGGAAATGAATTCATCGGGGACGAGATCCACCCGGATCCCCAGGGCCTCGACGGCCGCCGCCGTCACCGGGCCGATCGTGGCGATCCGGATCCCCCGGAGCTCCCGGACGTCCTTTCCCCGCTCGCCGAGGCGGCGGAAGAAGAAGGAGGCGCCGTTGGCGCTCGTGAAGACGATCCAGCGGAAGGTTTCGAGCCGTTCGATCGCTCCGTCGAGGGCCTCCCAGGTCTCGGGCGGCGCGATCCGGATGACCGGAAAGGGAATCACCCTCGCCCCCTGGGCCCGGAGGAGCGAAGAAAATTCCTCCGCCTGCGCCTCCGGCCTCGTCACGACGATCCCCCGGCCGAAGAGGGGCTTCGTTTCGAACCAGTTCAGGGTTTCCCGCAGGGAGGCCACGGCGCCGACGACGAGGATCGACGGCGGCCGGAAGGCCTTTTCCTCGGCGAGCCGGGCGATCTCCCCGAGCGGGCCGGCAAGCGTCTCCTGGTCCGGGGTCGTCCCCCAGCGGATCAGCGCCGCGGGGGTGTCCGCCGGTTTCCCGTAGCGGATGAGGTTCTCCGCGATCGCCGGGAGGTTCTTCACCCCCATCAGAAAGACGAGCGTCCCGATCCCGGCGAGCGCCGGCCAGTTTAGATCGCTCTTTTCCTTGGTCGGGTCCTCGTGGCCGGTGACGAAGGCCACGCTCGAGCTGAACCCCCGGTGCGTCAGGGGGATCCCCGCGTAGGCCGGAACAGCGACCGCGGAGCTCACGCCCGGCACGATCTCGAAGGGGATGCCCGCCTCCCGGAGGACCTCCGCCTCCTCGCCGCCGCGGCCGAAGATGAAGGGGTCGCCCCCCTTGAGCCGGGCCACGATCTTTCCCCCGCCCGCCTCCTCGACGAGAAGCCGGTTGATCTGGTCCTGGGAAAGGGTGTGGTCTCCCCCCTGCTTTCCGGCGTAGATCCTGCGGGCCGTCTCCTCGGCGTGGCGGAGGATCTCCGGGTGGACCAGGTAATCGTAGACGATCACCTCGGCCTCGCGGATGCACTGCGCCCCGCGAAGGGTGATCAGGCCCGGATCGCCCGGCCCGGCGCCGATGATGTAAACCCTGCCTTTCCCCGCCATACGTCGCTCCAAACGAAAACCCCTTTCGCAGCCGGCGAACGAAATCCCGCATTCAAACCATTGCCCGCGAGAGGTCCGCGGACAGGACGCATTAAAATTTTTCCGTCCTCTTCAGAAAACCTCTCGCCCCGAAGGGAGAATCTCTCTCGATCTATACCGGGAGATCCCGGCAGACCGAATCGAGCAGTGCCCGCCCGCCCTGGGCAAGGATGTGGTCTGCGAGTTCCTTTCCCAGCCTCTCGAACTCCTCCCACGGCCCCTTCACGGCATGGCGGATCACCGTCCGCCCGTCGGGGCTTCCGATCAGCGCCTCGGCGGCCAGCGCGGCGCCGCTTCTCTTCGCGAAGGCGGCGATCGGAAGCCGGCATCCGCCGCCCAGCCGCCCGAGAAAAGCCCGCTCCAGGCAGACCTCGCAGAAGGTGACCGGATCGTGGAGAAAAGAGACCTTCTCGCGGGTCTGCGGATCGTTGCGCCGGGTCTCGATGCCGAGCGCCCCCTGCCCCACCGCCGGGAGCATCACCTCCACGGGAAGGAACTGGGTGGCTCGCGCGACCCATCCCATCCGCCGGAGCCCGGCCGCGGCGACGATCACGCCGTCGAGGTCCTCCGTCTCCAGCTTCCGGATGCGCGTGTCGAGGTTCCCGCGGAGCGGTACGATCGCCAGATCCGGCATCCGGTTCCGGAGCTGGAAACCCCGCCGCAACGAGCCGGTCCCGATCCGCGCGCCGCGCGGCATCTGCTCGAGCTTCCTTCCCTGCCGGGAGATCAGCACATCCCGAGGATCCTCCCGCGGCGGGACGACCCCGATCTCGAGCGCCTCCGGCAGCTCCGCCGGGACGTCCTTCATGCTGTGGACCGCCAGATCCACATCGCCCGCGAGGAGCGCCTCCTCGATCTCCTTGATGAAGACCCCCTTGCCGCCGATCTCGACCAGGGAGACGTCCTGCATGATGTCGCCCTTCGTCCGGATGGCGACGAGCTCCACCTCCGTCCCCGGGTATTTCGCCCGGATGCGGTCGGCAACCCACCCGGCCTGCGTCCGCGCGAGTGCGCTCCCCCTCGTTCCGATCCTCAATGTCCTGTAAATGGCGCCCTCCCGATTCTCAACGGCAAAATTGCGTGCAATTCTTACAATCCGCTGGCGAACTCGATGCCTTGAGACCTGCATGGAACCTGAAAATCGTGTCCCGGAAGCGCGCATTGGAGATTTCTCGGGGGACCCTGCCCCCGCAGTGAAGCGCCCGCAAAGGCAACTGTTTGAGCGCCGAAGGCGCGAGTTTTGCCTTTGCAGCGAAGCGAGGAGGCGCAGGATCGAAAAATGTCCAGCGCGCGGAGGGAGCATGATTTTCAAAGATCTCTCTTTTTGCACTCCTGCTTTCGCAGGAACGGCGGTTTGAACGCTTTTTCCCCGACCCGGTCAGAGCCGAAAGAGTCTCCGCACGGCCGCCACGTACGGCAGCTCGTCCCGCTCGCGGCTCTCCTCCTTGAGCACGGTGATCGGATCGTGGAGGATCTTGTTGACGATCGAGGCCGCGAGGCCCCCGATCCGCTCCTGCTCCTCGGCGGCCAGATCCTGGATCCAGGAGGCGGACCTTTCCAGCTCGCCCTGCATGATCCCCTCCAGCCTTTCCCGGAGCGAAACGATCGTCGGCACCACCTTCAGGGCGTTGAACCACGCCTCGAAGGCCGCGACCTCCTCCTCGACGATCGCCTCCGCCCGCATCGCCTCGGCCCGCCGCCCCTCCCGGTTGGCGTCGACCACCCCCTGCAGGTGGTCGATGTTGTAGAGGTAGACGTTGTCGATCTCTCCGGCCGCCGGGTCGATGTCGCGGGGAACGGCGATGTCGATCAGAAACAGCAGACGGTTCCGCCGCCGCCGCAGCGCCTCGGCGACCATCTCCGCGGTCAGCACGTAACCCGGGGCGCCGGTGGCGGTGATGACGATATCGACCTCGGGCAGGACCCCGGTAAAGCGGTCGAAGGGCACGGCAACCCCCTGGAACGCCGCCGCCATTTCCTCGGCCCTGCGGGCGGTCCGGTTGGAGACGAAGATCCGCCCCACCCCCTGGCGGAGCAGGTGGCGGGCGGCCAGTTCCGACATCTCCCCGGCCCCGAGCAGGAGGATCGCCTTTTCCTCCAGGTTGCCGAAGATCTTCTTCGCCAGCTCCACGGCCGCATAGCCGACGGAAACCGCGTTGGCGGCAATCGCCGTCTCCGTCCGCACCCGCTTCGCCGCACGGAAGGCGTGGTGGACCATCCGGTTCAGCAGGACCCCCGTCGTCCGGTGATCGACGGCCGTCCGGTACGCCTCCTTGACCTGGCCGAGGATCTGCGGCTCCCCCATCACCAGGGAATCGAGGCTGGAGGCCACGCGGAAGAAGTGGCGGATCGCGTCCCGGTCCCGGTGGACGTAAAGGCACCGCTCCATCTCCGCAATCCCGAGGTTCCCCTGCCGGAAGACGAATTCCCTCAGTTTCGCGACGGCCTGCTCCCCGTCCGCCACGCGGGCGAGCACCTCCACGCGGTTGCAGGTGGACAGACAGAGGGCCTCCCGGATCTCCGGAAGGCGGATCAGCTCCGCGGACGGCGCGAGATCCTCCCCGCAGGAAAGCTGGAGCCGCTCCCGGATTTCGAGAGGGGCCGTCTTGTGGTTCATGCCGATTAGGACCAGTCGCATCGCTTCACACGAATTGGTGGAGCGTCGGGAAGAACCGCGTTCCGATGATCATTAGGACGACCAGGACCGCCAGCGCCGCCAGCGACCAGCGGGCCGCCGTCCGCCCCCGCCAGCCGATCGCCAGCCGCTGGTGAAGCAGGAAACCGTAGAACGCCCAGGCCAGCAGCGTCCAGACCTGTTTGGGATCCCATTGCCAGTGGCTCCCCCAGACAATCCCCGCCCAGATCGATCCGATCAGTCCCCCGACCGTCAGCAGGGGAAATCCCCAGAAGAGGCAGAGGTGGTTGATCCGGTCCAGATCCTGGAGCGACGGGAACAGCCGGCTGAGGCCGCCCGGCTTCTTCCGCCGGAGAAGGCGGTCCTGGATCAGGTACATGAGGCCGGCGCAGGAGGCCAGGGCAAAGAGGGCCTCGCCGGTCACGGAAAGCATCACGTGGAGCGTGACGAGCGTTCCCTGCAGCATCTCCGGCGCCCGGACGGCCTCTCCCAGCTCCACGGAAGCGACCACCATCATCAGACCGATCACGGGGGAGACGAACGCGCCCAGGACCCGGGTCTTCGTCTTGATCTGGAAGAGCAGATAGGCGGCGGCCATCACCCAGGCGAAAAAAGAGAGGGTATCATGCAGGCCGATGACCGGGGAACCGCCCTGAAAGAACCAGCGGAAGGCAAGGGACAGGGAATGGATGACCAGGGCGAGGGCCATCAGCCCCGTGGCAATCTTCGCCGGCA
>JBFYYH010000245.1:0-5510 GCA_041310125.1 Syntrophaceae bacterium
ACCGTTTCCCCCTTGATCCTGAGCGCGGTCATGAAGGAGGCGATCTGGGCGGGCGTCGCCTCCCCCTCCATCACCTCCGTCATCACGGCCATCATCTCCGCCTCCCGCAGATCCTCCCCGCGGACGATTTTTGCGATTCCTTCCCGAATCATCTCCTTCTCCTTTCTTTCATCCCGTCGAGAAAGTTCCGGATAATCCTCTTCCCCTGCGGCGTGAGGATCGACTCCGGGTGGAACTGGATCCCCTCCACCGGCAGCGTGTGGTGGCGGAGCCCCATGATCTCCCCCTCCTGTGTTTCCGCGCTGATCTCCAGGCAGTCGGGGAGGGTGTCGCGCTCCACGATCAGGGAGTGATAGCGGCCCGCCGGAAAGGGGTTGGAGAGCCCCCGGAAGATCGTCCGTCCGTCGTTGAGGATCGGGGAGGTCTTGCCGTGCATGATCCTCCCCGCGCGAACCACCCGGCCGCCGAAGGCATGGCCGATCGCCTGGTGGCCGAGGCAGACCCCGAAGATGGGGAACCGGCGGTGAAATTGCCGGACGACATCGACGGTGATCCCCGCCTGCTCCGGCGAACAGGGGCCGGGGGAGAGGAAGATCGCCTCCGGGGCCATCTCCTCGATCCCGCCGAGGGTGATCTCGTCGTTCCGGCGGACAGCGACCTCCTCGTCCAACTGGCCCAGGTACTGGACCAGGTTGTAGGTGAACGAATCGTAGTTGTCGATCATCAGGATCATGGCCTCACCCCTCTCTACAGTTCGAGTCCGCTTTCCGCCAGGCGGACGGCCTGGACGAGCCCCTCCGCCTTGCCGAGGGTCTCCCGGTACTCCCTCTCCGGATCGGAGTCAAAAACGATGCCCGCGCCCGCCTGGAGGAACACCTTCCCATCCCGGATCATCATCGTCCGGATCGTGATGCAGAAATCCATGTTGCCGCTGTAACTGAAGTAGCCCACGGCGCCGCCGTAGGGTCCCCGGCGGGACGGCTCCAGCTCGGCGATGATCTCCATCGCCCGGATCTTGGGCGCACCGGTCAGGGTCCCCGCAGGGAAGGTCGCACGGAGGACGTCGAAGGCGTCTTTTCCCGCCGCGAGTTGCGCCTGGATCGCGGAAACCAGGTGCATCACGTGAGAATAGCGCTCCACGGCCATCAACTGGCCGACCTGGACGCTCCCGATCCGGGCGATCCGTCCGAGGTCGTTCCGCCCCAGGTCGACGAGCATCACGTGCTCAGCCCGCTCCTTGGAGTCCTCCAAAAGTTCATCGGCGAGACGACGGTCCTCCTGCTCGCTCCGGCCCCGCGGCCTTGTTCCGGCGATCGGCTTGAGTTCCACGATCTCCTCCTCGAGGCGGACCATCACCTCCGGCGAGGAGCCGATCAGGCGCAGATCGCCGATCTTGAGGAAGAAGAGGTAGGGGGAGGGGTTCACGTGGCGGAGCGCCCGGTAGAGGGCCACCGGGTCCGCGTCCGATTCCCGCTGGAACCGCTGGGAGAGGACGGCCTGGATGATGTCCCCCGCCTCGATGTACTCCCTGGCCTTGCGGACCATCGCGCGGAACGCCTCCGGTTCCATCTCCGCCCGGAAGGGGGCAAACTCCTTTCTCGCGGGGGAGGCGCTCCCGGCCGGCAGAGGGTCCTTCAGGATCTCCGCCATCTCCTCGATCCGGCGGACCGCAGCGTCATAGAGGGCTTGCGGATCTTCCCCTTCGCCGGTCACGGCGCAGGCGACGATCTTGATCGTATGGCGGACGTTGTCGAAGATGATGAGCGTATCCGTAACGAGGAAGACGGAATCGTCCCCCACCGGAGCCTCCCCCCGGCCGGCGGGGAGACGCTCGAAGTAGCGGACCATGTCGTAGCCGAGAAAGCCGACCGCTCCCCCGAAGAAGCGCGGCAGCCCCACCACGGGGACCGGCCGGAAGCGGCCGAGGAGTTCCTTCAGAAGCCGCAGCGGATCCCCTCCGTGGGGGAGGCTCCGAATCGCCCCGTTCTCCTCGATCAGGACCTCCTCACCGCGGACTCGGTAGACGAGCCGCGGGTCCGTTCCCAGGAAGCTGTAACGGGCCCATTTCTCTCCCCCTTCCACGCTCTCGAGAAGGAAGACATGGGGACGATCCGCCAGCTTCATAAGGGCCGTCACGGGCGTTTCCGTGTCGGCCAGGATCTCCCGGAAGACGGGGATCAGGTTCCCCTCCTTCATCCGCTTACGAAACGTCTCGAAATCCGGCGTATGCATCTTCGCTCTCCGTCCGGCCCGCTCTCAGTGAGCGAACCCAAAAAAAGGCCGTGAAAAAGTCACGGCCTTTTGCATGCAAAAACAAAAAAGCCGCGGGGCGGAAGAGCTCCCCACGGCTTGCATCCCATCATCTCATGCGGTCAACAGCAGCGGACAAACCCCTCCCCCAGGTTTTCGCTCCACCACCAGTTCCCGCACAGTCTGTTCATCACTGATCCTGTCTGCTGTTTTTCAACACTTGGGGATTTCCCCTACCAGAGTCGCGGAATCCTGTCAAGCCCGAATTCTTGTGCAATTGCACGGGCCTCTTTTGCCCGGGCATCGATCCGCATAGCGGCTACTGTTCCAGCTCCGTGATCTTCATCGCCTTCTTCCAGCCGGATTTGTCCGTGCGGACATTTCTGCATGACAGGCTGTATTGGAGTTTGAAAACGATCTTCCCCTGGTCATCACCCTCTTGGTGAACCCTGTATCCAAGGATCGTCCCACCATAAAAAGAGGGTTCCTGTCGTTTCTTGTGAAAGTAGATTTCGCCCCCGACCAATTTCTTGGCCTGACCCTCGTCCAGCGGCCACGACCCGCTTTCCCAAACTTTCTCCTGCAGCTTCACAAAATTATTCAAAGTTTCAACCAGGTGTATGTTCATGTTTTCATCCTCTTTTCCAGGAAACCTCAAGATTCTTGCTATCCTGTCGTCCAAAAACAAAAAACCCTGTCACATCATCATAGACAGGGCGGGGAGATTCTTTTTCACTTCCCTATATGGGAAGGGCAACTATTCAATTTTCTATGCCAATCCGTATGTTGATTCCAGTCTACTCCCATTCCCGGCAAAGTCAAGGGATATTATTCCATTCCATTGGAAACGTTCGATTCCAGGGGAAGACGGTGGGGATCCCCTTCGCGTCTTACACCGAAAGGAGAGCCTCGCCGACGCCGAATTGCAGGATGACCTCCGTCACGTCGGGCTTCAAATGCGCACGACAGGTCTCCGATCGGCTCTCGGGTCGTCGAAAGAAAGGGAGAGGCGAAAGGTGGCTCAACAGCGATCTGTTTTGAGTCGTCTTTTTATTGGCGAGAAGGGATCTGTTCGCCGAAGGCACCTTCAAACGATCACGGTGGCCGTGGATATTGATCGCTTGGTCAAGAGCCGATCGTGGATGGCCGCAGCATCTCCCCCCGGAATCTTCAGGGTGTTCTTAACAAGGTTTCAAGATCCGCCGCGTTTCCTTTTCGGACAAGCCTCTGCACAAGAGCGAGGTTCCTCTCGTACTGTTCAATGACCACAGGCAGGTGCGGGTTCCCCGCGAGGAGCCCTGCGTAGAGCGCCGGGGCTTCGAAGACCTTCTCAATAATCGCCTGCTTCGTCCTGAAGACCGGTGTGGAAAAGGCTTCCAGAGCCGTCCGCTTCATTCCGGAATCCCGCAGAATGAGCCCCATCAGGACCGACTCCAGGTGTGTCAGCCCCTGGACGAGGGCCATCATCCGGTCGTGCTCCTCGGGCGTCGCGACCGTCACGCGGGCGCCTCTTTGCGTGAAGAACACCTCCAACCAAATCATCCAGCCCCTTTCCCGTACCGGGCAGAGGACGACGTTCTGGCCGTCCAGGGAGAAGATTTCCGGACCGAAGAGGGGGTGGCAACCGATCACCGCCGCCCCGGTTGCCTTCAGCATCTCCCGGACCGGGTCTTCCTTGAGCGACGTCAGGTCCATGAGTAGGGAATCCTCCGGGAGCAGGGGGCCGACCTGGCGGATGACAAACGCCGTCTCCGCGATAGGGACGGCCACGACGACGACCCGGCAGCGGGCCGCAAGTGCAGGCAGGGGCATCCCCTCGGCGCGCCCCGCTACGTGGACGGGATAGCCCTCCCCGGCGAAGAGGCCGGCGAACCACCGGCCGATTCCTCCGGTCCCCCCGATAATGCCGATTTCAAACCCGTTCATGCCCCGCAGCCTTTCCTTGATTCCATCCCGAATTCTGAAAATGCATTCATTTTGCCGTTCGCCGCAATGGCCAGCTGGCGCAGCAGGTGGTCCGCGAGGACGATCGAGACCATCGCCTCGCATACCGGAATGATCCGGGGGATGACGCAGACGTCGTGCCTTCCGGACACCGTTACGACGGCTGGCTTCCCATGGATATCGATCGTTTCCTGCGGCCGGCCGATCGAGGGGATCGGCTTGCAGGCGACCCGGAGGATAATCTCGGCGCCGCTCGTGATCCCGGCGAGGATGCCGCCCGCGTGGTTCGTCCGGAAACCCTCCGGGAGGATCGGATCGTTGCAGGTGGAGCCCGTCATCCGAGCCGCCGTGAAGCCGGCGCCGATCTCCACCCCCTTGACTGTCCCGATCCCCATGAGCACGCCGGCCAGATCCGCGTCCATCTTCTCGAAAACCGGTTCGCCCAGGCCTGCCGGACAGCCCCGGACGCGGATCTCCACGATCCCGCCGAGGGTGTCACCAACGGCGCGGGCCTCCTCCAGCCTCTCCGACATCTTCTTTTCGGCCTCCGGATCAGGACAGCGCAGGCGGCTCGACTCCGCGGCCTCCAGATCGAGGGAAGCGGCGGCGATCCCCCCAATCTCCCGCGTGAAGGCAAAGATCTCGACCCCCTCCCGGGCGAGAATCATCCGGGCAATGGCGCCGGCTGCGACGCGCCCCGCCGTCTCCCGCCCCGAAGCGCGGCCCCCGCCCCGGTGGTCGCGGATGCCGTACTTCGCCCGGTAGGCGATGTCCCCATGCCCCGGCCGCAAGAGGTCGCGAAGCCCCTCGTAAGTGGCCGAATCCGCGTCCTCGTTGCGGAGGATCAACGAGATCGGGGTTCCGGTCGTCTTTCCCTCGAAAACGCCGGAAAGGATCTCGACCCGGTCTTCTTCCCGCCGGGGGCTCGCCGAAGGGAGCCCCCCCGGCCGCCGCCGGTCGAGCTCCCGCTGAATCTCTTCCTCCGCCAGATCGATCCGGGGCGGGCAGCCGTCGATGATGGCCCCGATCGCCTTCCCGTGGGATTCCCCCCAGGTGGTGACGCGAAACAGAACACCGATGGTGTTTCCGGACATCGCTATTTCTCCCTTCTGCGGTTCCCGGCCCTTGCCTTGAGATGTTCCTCCTGCCGGTCGTCGGCTGGGAGCGTGCCGCTCTTCGCCCCCAGCGCGGTCGTGAATACAGCGGCCACCGGGTCAGTTGCGTGGTTACGTATCCTTGCCGAGGCGTCGTCGACCTTCTTTACGATCTTTTCCCCAGCCAGGGCTGTCCCGGTTCCGGATCGGCCCCAACAGAGG
>JBFYYH010000246.1:0-3446 GCA_041310125.1 Syntrophaceae bacterium
TCATCCACGACTTCTTCGAGGGCATTTTCTGGAATAACCACCCCCTCGCCCTGCCCATTCTCGGGACGAAGGAACGGGTCGCCTCGCTTCGCCGCGGAGACCTGCTGAATTTCTTCCAGAGCCGCTACCGGGGAAAGAATCTCGTGATCGCCGCCGCGGGGCGGCTCCGCCATGACCCCTTTGTCGAGATGGTCCGGCGTTTTTTCGGGCCGCTGGAAGGGGCTTCCGCCGAGGGCATCACCAGGCCCCCCTCGGCCCGGGCGGAAAGGGCAGTCCTCCGGAAAGACCTGGAGCAGGCGCACCTCGTCCTCGGTTCTCCCGGACCCTCTGCTCTCAGTCCGGAGCGGCACGCGGGATTTCTGCTGAACGCCGTCTTGGGGGCGAGCATGAGTTCGCGTCTCTTTCAGGAGATCCGCGAGAAGCGGGGACTCGCCTACTCGATCTACTCCTATCTGGTCCCCTATCTGGATTCCGGCTTTTTCGGCGTTTACGCGGGCACGGACAGCATCCGCGTCCGCGAGGTGGTCGGCCTGGTCCGCAGGGAACTGGACCGGGTCTGTTCGGAACGGCTGACGGACAGCGAACTTCGCTCGGCCAAGGAACTCATCAAGGGAAATTTTCTTCTCGGCATGGAGAGCACGGACAACCGCATGTCGGGGCTTGCCCGGAACGAACTGTGCTTCGGCCGGCACATCTCCCCGGAGGAGATCCTGGAGAGGATCGAGGCGGTCGGAAGCGAGGAGATCCGGACCCTGGCCGCCCGGATGTTCCAGCCGGAGGCGATGGCGATTGCGGCGATCGGACCAGTGTCCGAAGAGGATCTGGTTTTTTGAAATCCTGCTCAAACGGGAGCGCGGTGTTCGACGGCACTGTTTTGAAGGTGGTTCAACGGGTCGATTTATGTTAGAAGAGATCGCGGTGTCCATCCGCAGGCTGCCGGGCGCGGAAGACCTGCCGCTCCCCTCGTACATGACCGGACAGGCGGCGGGGATGGATCTTGCGGCGGCGGTCCGGGAGGAGGTGACGATCCTTCCCGGGCAGAGGGTGCTGATCCCGACGGGCGTTGCGGTGGCCCTCCCCGCAGGGTATGAAGCCCAGATCCGTCCCCGGAGCGGGCTTGCCGCCCAACACGGTGTGACGCTGGTCAACGCCCCCGGCACGATCGATGCGGATTACCGGGGCGAGGTGGGGGTCATCCTGATCAATCACGGGAAGGATCCCTTCCCTGTCCGACGGGGGGACCGGGTTGCCCAGATGGTGGTGCAGCGGGTCTGCCGCGTGGTCTGGGCCGTGTGCGGGGAGCTGCCGCCCACACAGAGGGGCGAAGGCGGATTCGGCCATACGCGTTGACGGCTGCGGAGGAGGTCCGGATTCCTCGCTCCTCAGGCTTCGCGCGCCCTTTTTCCGAAGCCGTCCTGGATGCGCGATGGTTACGGGGGCGCAGGGGATCGGCGCCCGGGGATTTTCAGGGGTTTCGCATGAAAAAATTCAAGGTCGGCAAGACGTTTCAGGAGATCAACGAGAAGATCCGGCAGGGGAAGGCCGTCGTCGTGACCGCCGAGGAGATGGTGGACGTGGTGGCGCGGCATGGCGCAGCGGAGGCGGCGCGGAAGGTGGATGTGGTGACCACGGGCACCTTCAGCCCCATGTGCTCCTCCGGCGCCTTTCTCAACTTCGGCCACACCGCCCCGAAGATCCGGGCCTCGAAGGTCTGGCTCAACGACGTGCCCGCCTACGGCGGCATCGCCGCGGTGGACTGCTACCTGGGCGCGACCGAGGCGGTCGAAGGGGACCCCCTCAACAGCGTCTATCCCGGGGAGTTCAACTACGGCGGAGGGCACGTCATCCAGGACCTGGTCGCCGGAAACGTGATCCGGCTCCGGGCGGAGGGATACGGAACCGACTGTTATCCGGCCCGGCGCCACGAGCGGAACATCACGCTGCACGACCTCCGCGACGCGATCCTTTTCAATCCGAGAAACGCCTACCAGAACTACAGCTGCGCGGTCAACGTCTCCGACAAGACCATCTACACCTACATGGGGATGCTCCGTCCACGGATGGCCAACGCCAATTACGCGACCTCGGGGCAGCTGAGCCCCCTGTTCAACGACCCCTATTTCCGGACGATCGGCGTCGGAACCCGGATCTTCCTGGGCGGTGCGCAGGGTTTTGTCGCCTGGCCGGGGACGCAGCACAACCCCAACGTCCGCCGGGGACCGAACGGGGTTCCGAAGGAGGGGGCGGGAACCATCGCCACGATCGGCAACCTCAAGGAGATGAGCCCGGAGTGGCTCTCCGGCGCCAGCATCCTGGGATACGGAGTCTCCCTTTACGTCGGCATCGGGATTCCCATCCCGGTCCTCAACGAGGAGATGGCCCGCTTTACGGCGGTCAAGGACGAGGAGATCTTCACCCAGATCTACGACTACAGCATGGATTATCCCAAGGGGGCTCCGAAGAGCCTCGGAGAGGTCAGCTACCGCGATCTCCGCAGCGGCGCCATCCTGCTCAACGGCCAGCAGATCTCCACCGCACCCCTCTCGAGTTACTTCAAAGCCCGGGAGATCGCGAACATCCTGAAGGAGTGGATCGAGCGGGGCGACTTCCTCCTGGGAGAACCCCAAAAGGGTCTTCCCACCGTCCCGTAGAATAATGCTCACGGGGAGGATTGAAATCTTCACGAAAATTCATCTGTTGTCGAAAATTCAACTTGCACTGTCCGTTTTTTTTGTATATAAGCGAATGCAAGGTTCTTTCCGGCGCCCATGCGGGGGGTATCCAAAAGGTGAAAATCGGGAGATATCTCGTCGGACTGGTGCTGTTCATGGCGGCCCTGATCGTTTTCGGGGACAGGGGTGTGCTCGACAACTTCCGGATGCAGGAAAAACTGATGTCCCTCAAGAAAGCCAACCATGAGTTCACTCTCTAAAACATCGCTTTGAAAATAAGCATCACGCTGCTGCGCGAAGATTTTTCCTATATCGAGCGGGTGGCCAGGGGCGAACTCGGGATGGTGAAAAAGGGGGATCTGGTTTACCGGACGGGGAAATAGCGATCCCGGTCCCGCAAGCGTCGGGCAGGCGGGGTCGATACCCCATTCCCAAGAGGGTGACTTCATGTTTGACATCGCAAGCCTGTTTTCGAGAGAGAATCAACTCGTCGGGCTGGATATCGGAGAGAGCTGCATCAAGCTTGCCGAGATACAGGATACCGCGAAGGGCCGAATCCTCACCCGTTTCTTTCAAATCCCCCTGGCCAAAGGGGTGATCGTCGACGGTACCGTGGCGGAGCCGGAGGCCCTGACCGCGACCATCAAGGAACTCCATAAAAAGTCCGGCTGCAAACGGAAATACATTGCCACCTCCATTTCCGGAACGACCGTGATCGTGAAGAAGGTCACCTTCTCCCAGATGGACGAAGAGGAACTGCGGGGTCTCATCCGG
>JBFYYH010000247.1:0-4988 GCA_041310125.1 Syntrophaceae bacterium
TCCTTCTTCGGAACGATGATGGACACGGTCCTCGCCGCGGTGGCCCTCTTTACCTTCATGGGCTGCGTCCTGGAGGCCGCCGGACTCATGGAGCGCCTGTTCCATGCGATTCAGCTGCTCTCCGGGAGGCTCAGGGGCTCCCTCTACCTGGGGACGATCTTCACGGCGACCCTGTTCGCGGCGGCGACGGGGATCGTCGGCGCATCGGTGACGATCATCGGCCTGATGGCCGCCCCGGTCATGAAGAAGTCGGGATACCAGACGGGCCTCTCCGCCGGGACGATCTGCGCCGGCGGAACGCTGGGCATCCTGATCCCGCCGAGCGTCATGCTCGTGGTCATGGGGCCGGTGTTCCAGGTTTCCGTCGCGCGGCTCTACGCCGCCGCAATTCTCCCGGGACTGCTCCTTGCCTCGCTCTATATCGCCTATACGATGTTTCGGGTCCTGCTGAAGCCTGAGCTGGGTCCGCCCCTGTCCGATGAGGAGCTCGATGTGCCAACGGTCTACATCCTGCGCGAGTTTTTCTTGGGCATCGTACCGCCGGCGGTTCTGATCCTCGCCACGCTGGGAAGCATCCTCTCCGGCTTCGCCACACCGACGGAAGGGGCGGCCCTCGGCTGCCTCGGCGCCGTGGTGGTCACGGCAGCCAACGGACGTCTCAAGTTCAAGCTCATCAAGGAATCGGCCTTTCGGACCGCCGAAACCACGAGCATGGTGATGATCCTGCTGGCGGCCTCCACCTTCATGGGGGCGGTCTTCTCCTCCATGGGGACGCCCAAGTTCATCGCCGATACGTTGCTTTCCTGGAACATGCCCCCCTGGGTCTTCGTGGTCGGCATCCTGGTCGTCTGTTTCGTCCTGGGCTGGCCGCTGGAATGGGTCCCGATTGTGGTCGTCATCGTCCCGATCTTCCTTCCGATCCTCAACGGGCTCCATGTCAACATGATCTGGTTCTCCGTGATCCTGGCCGTGACGCTGCAGACCTGTTGGCTCTCGCCACCGGTGGCATTGTCCGCCTATTACCTCAAGGCGATCATGCCGGAATGGGAGCTGATCGAGATCTACAAGGGGATGATGCCTTTCATGGTGCTGCAGGCTTCGGCCGTCGCGCTGCTGTACCTTTTCCCGCAGATCATCACCTGGCTTCCCAAGGTCCTGTTCGGTTGAAAAAAAGCAATGTGCCAACACCGTCCCCCTTTGCTCCCGGAGCGGATGGGGACGGTGTTGGATGTTGGGTTGGCCGCAGTCCGGTCCATCCTCATTTTACCAGCGGTTTTGAGGGATCAAGATGAGCAAGACAGGAAGAGCCGCCGTTATGACGGAGGCCAGAAAAGACCTTGAGATTCGTGAATATCCCTTACCAGAACCCGAGAAGGGGGCCATCCTCGTCCGGATCACCTGCTGTACGATCTGCGGTTCGGATCTCCACACCTGGACCGGCCGGCGGAAGTCGCCGCTCCCCGTCATTCTCGGCCACGAGATCATCGGGACGATCGCGGCCCTCGGGGAGGGGGTCTCCCACGATTCGGGAAACCTTCCCCTCGCCGTCGGGGACCGGATCACGTGGACCATCATGGACAACTGCGGAAAGTGCTACTTCTGCCGGGAGAAGGGGCTGATGATGAAGTGCACCCACCTCCGCAAATATGGTCATGACCGGTGCGGCGAGCCCCCGTATTTTGTCGGCGGATTCGCGGAATACTGCTACATCATGCCGGGGACCTGCGTGATCAAGATCCCGGACGACCTCTCCGATGAGGAGGCGGCGCCTGCGAACTGCGCCCTGGCGACGGTGGTGGCCGGCTGGGACGTCATCGACGTCCGGCCCTTTGAAAACGTCCTCATCCAGGGCGCCGGCGCCCTCGGCGTCTACGCGGCGGCTCTGGCCAGCCATTATGGATGCGGCCGGATCATCGTTACGGATGTCGTGGCAAATCGGTTGGAGTTCGTTCAGAAGTTCGGCGCCACCGATACGATCGATACGAAGGGGATGCCCGAAGACGAATGGATTGGACGCGTCAAGGAGCTCACGGGCGGGTTCGGCGTGGATGTGGTCATGGACCTGGCCGGGGTTCCCGCCCTTCTTCCCCTCGGCCTGAAGTGCCTGCGCACCGGCGGCCGCCTGATCGAAATCGGCAACGCGTTCGCCGGTGCCAATTTCGAGTTCGACGCATCGGAGATCATCTTCAAATGGCTCACCATCAAGGGCGTCCACAACTACGACACGGTCCATCTGCAGAAGGGAATCAATTTTCTGCAGGCGACGCGGAATCGATTCCCCTTTGCGGAAATCGTCGGTGAGCGGGTATCTCTGGATGAAATCAACGAAGGATTGAGGATCGCGGAATCGGGAAGAACGATTCGCGTGGCCCTGAAGCCCCGGTAGCGCCCTTCGGGGTGCCAAAAGAGACACACATACACAGAGCCGACCGCACTCTATCTGCCGGTTCGCGCCTTCGCTCCAATCGAAGCAAACTTCGGGGAGCAGGCCCCCGAGGGATTCAGAGGCCTGGTCTTGAGGCGGATTCCGCGGTCACGAAATTTATCTTGACAGGAGAGCCCCTTTATCGTATAAAAGCGATAAAGGGGCTTTTTTATGGCGATCCATCGACAACCGCTCCAGCCGGACCGGAAGCGGCTGGCGGCGATGCTCAAGGCGCTCGGCAACCCGATCCGCTTTCAGATCGTGGAATTTCTCGCCGGGAGGAGAGGGTGCATCACCGCCGACATCGTCGAGGCCACGCCGCTCGCGCAATCGACCGTCAGCCAGCATCTCAAGGTGCTGCGCGAGGCGGGGCTGATCCACGGCGAGATTGAGGGGCCCGCCATCTGCTACTGCCTCGATGCCGAGAATATCCGCTGGCTGAAGGAGCAGATCGGTCGCTGGCTGCCGGGTTGTTGATCAGCGACTCACGCCCCGATGTGCCCGTTATCATGGGGATACTTTCTTGAAGTGACCCAGAAGGAGCGTTCCTTTCCCCCTGCGGGGGATTTTTTTGGGGCTAAATGATCGTAATATTACGATAAAAAGGACAAAGGATGAATGAACTGTTCGAGATGATCGGTTTTGTCGGCCGGGCCGCGTGGAAGGTGCTGCCCTTTTTCCTGCTCAGCATGTTTCTCAGCGTGCTGATCAACATGCTGGATCTCAAGGATCCCATCCGCAGGGCCTTCGCCAAAAGAGAGGGGCTCGCCGTGCTCCTGGCCACGGCAGTCGGCGCGTTCAGCCCCTTCTGCTCCTGCACGGTGATTCCGATCATCGCCGGGCTGCTGACCAGCGGTGTCCCCCTTGCTCCCGTGATGGCCTTCTGGATCGCCTCCCCGACGATGGATCCGGAGATCTTCACCCTGACCGTCGGCATCCTTGGCTGGCCGCTTGCCCTCTCCCGACTCGGATCGTCCCTCGCCCTGAGCCTGGGCGCGGGCTATCTGACCCTGCTGCTGACCCGCCTCGGATATTTCAGGCAGATTCTGCCCGGGGAGGAGGGAAAGTCTGCACCGACCCCTGCTGCCGCCTGCTGTTCCGCCCCGGCACAAACGTCCCCGGTTTTGGTCGGTCTGGCCACCGCGCCGGCCGCCTGTTGCTCCGCCGGCCAAGCGCCAGTGGGCGCAATCCTTCCCCTCATCCAGCCTCCGGCCTGGTGGGAATCGAGCGTCGAGAGTTTCCGCCGCATCGACTGGAGGGTTTTTGCCCAGCGGATGGGCGGGCAAAGCTGGCGCCTGGGCCGCTGGCTGCTGGTTGCCTTTTTCCTCGAAGCGCTGATCACGATGTACGTTCCGCAGGAGGCCATCGCCTCCATCCTGGGGAGCGGAAGCTGGTTTGCGATCCCGCTGGCCTCGCTGATCGGGGTTCCCCTCTATCTGGGAAACCTGAGCGCCCTCCCGATCGTCAAAGGCCTGATCATCCAGGGGATGCAGCCCGGCGCGGCGATCGCCTTCCTGATGGCGGGACCGGTCACGACCATCCCGGCAATGACGGCGGTCTGGACCGTCGTCCGCAGGCACGTCTTCGCCCTCTATTTCGCGATCAGTCTCCTGGGCTCGATGCTGCTGGGGTGGATCGTCGGCGGTATCTTGTAGAGGCCCCCGTTTCTGCGCGCAACACGACATCCTGAAAACGGGCGTTTTGTTCGCCTGAAGTCCGCGGCGAATCGGCCCCGCGCAATCCCTCCTGCGTCCCTCCTCCCGGAAACGTTCCGCCGTTTCCTCAAAGGAGTTGACAATCCATGCCCGACCACAGTATGAAGGAGCCATTCCAAAGGATCTGACTTCTGAACGGCTGTTCAGGATTGCCCTCGCATTCTCCTTTAGTCCTCTATATTCCGGGTCATGGAGAGGACCGGCTATTGGTTTCGCGTCGGGAAGTGGGCGGAAGTATGAACGCAACCTGAACCTTCATGAGACGGAGGTGCGTGAAACGTGAATGTGAACCACCTGAAGGCGTTCTATGAGGTGGCCAAGGCCAAAAGCTTTACATTGGCCGCAAAGCACCTCAACGTTTCCCAGCCGACCCTCAGCATGCAGGTCAAGTCCCTGGAGAAACGCTTTTCCGTCCCCCTGATCAAACGGAACAAGAAAGCTTTCGAATTGACCGAGGAGGGAAACATCGTCTTCCGCCATGCCGAGAAAATCTTCGTCCTGCTCCATGAATTGAAGAGGGATTTGGAGAATTTCGAAACGCACCACATGATCATCGGCTCGACCCTCTACATCTCCAACCACGTGCTGCCGGACATCCTGATGGCCATCCAGGAAAAGAACATCGGCGTAAAGGTTCAGATCTTTACGGGTTTGTCGAAAGATGTCCTCGCCAAGGTCGTGGACTACGTTTACCACCTCGCCGTCATGGTAAGACAGCCCTATCCGGACAACCTCGTAGCGATCCCCGTCCTAAAGACGAAGCTGATGTTCATCTCCAGGGAAGACCTGGGCAAAGAGGTCAGCCTGCAGGAACTGGCGAAATATCCCATCATCCTGCCGGAACAGGG
>JBFYYH010000248.1:0-7400 GCA_041310125.1 Syntrophaceae bacterium
CCCCGTCATCCGGAAGCATCTCCTCCAGCAGGAGAAGCTCAAGAAGGCCGCGGCGATCTTCGAGGAGAGCCCCTTCAACGGCTATTCGGGGCCGGAGAGGCCGGAGCTCCTTTTGATCACGAGCAGCGCCTGCCGGCTCTACAGCCGCGAGGCGGTTTCCCTGCTTGGGGTCGAAGAGCGGGTCGGCCTGCTGAACCTCGGGACGACATGGCCCATCCCCCCGGGCCTCCTGAAAAAATGGCTCGCGGCGGCGGAAAAGGTCCTGATCGTCGAGGAGGTCCTCCCGTTTATCGAGGACCAGGTGAAGATTTTCGCTGCCGGGGAGGCGCGGGAGATCGGGATCAAGACCTTCTACGGGAAGTACGATGGGACCCTCCCGATGGTCGGGGAGTTGAACCCGGACCTCGTTGCGGCGGCCATCGGCCGGATCTTCGGGGTCGATCCCCCTTCGCTTCCCGCGGGATACCGGGAGCTTCTGCGCGGGCTGGAGGGCATCCTCCCGCGGCGCGAGCAGACCTTCTGCCCGGGGTGCCCCCACCGGGCCTCCTTCTGGTTGATCCGCGAGGCGCTGCAGCGCGACGGCCGCGGCGGATTCGTCTGTGGAGATATCGGCTGCTACGCGATGGCCTCCCTCTTCCCCGCCGCCGGTTTCGGCACCTCCAAGACGCTCCATGCGATGGGGTCGGGGACGGGTCTCGCCTCCGGCTTCGGCAAATTCGGGCCGTTCGGGATGGGGCAGCCGGCGCTGGCCGTCTGCGGGGATTCGACCTTTTACCACGCGGCCATCCCCGCCCTGATCAATGCCGTTCACCAGAGGGCGGACATGACCTTCCTCGTCCTGGACAACTGCGGTACGGCGATGACGGGTTTCCAGCCGCACCCCGGGATTGCGGTCAACGCGATGGGGGAGGCCACCCCGATGGTCGATATCGCAGGGCTCTGCCGTTCGCTGGGGGTTCCGGTGGAGACCGCGGACCCCTTTTCCCTGCGGGAGACGGGGGAGACCCTCAACCGCCTGATGGAGAATCCCGGGGTGAAGGTCCTGATCCTGCAGCAGTCCTGCGCCCTCTCCCCCGAGAAGAAGGGGAAGAAGCGCTATCTCGTGGAGGTGGATGCGGCCCGCTGCCTGGGGGACGCCTGCGGCTGCAACCGCCTCTGCACGAGGATCTTCCGCTGTCCGGGGCTTCTCTGGAACCGGGAGAAGAAGGCGGAGATCGACGAGGTGATCTGCGCCGGCTGCGGCGTCTGCGCCGGGATCTGTCCGGCCGAGGCGATCCGCTGCGCGGAGGGGGGCGCATCATGACCGGGAGACTGGGAAAAGACCCCTACAACATCGTGATCACCGGCGTGGGCGGACAGGGAAACGTGATGGCCTCGCGGGTCCTCTCCAGCATGCTGGTGCGGCGCGGATTCCGGGTGACGATCGGAGAGACGTTCGGGATGTCCCAGCGCGGCGGGTCGGTGATGAGCCACATCCGGGTCTCCTCGGAAGGGGTCTGGAGCCCGCAGATCCCGAAGGGCAGGGCGGACCTGGTCGTGGGCCTGGAGCCGATCGAAACGCTCCGGGTGCTGGCCGACTACGGAAATTCGGCGGTGGTTGTCCTGGTCAATATCCGCCCCACCTATCCCGTCGGGGTGATCACGGGCGAGGCGGAATATCCCGATCCGGAGACGATCCGGCGGGCGGTGACGGGCCTCTCGGCCGACGCCCGCTTCCTCGATTCGACGCGGGAGGCGATCCTCCTGGGGAATCCCATCCTGGGAAACATCGTCATGATCGGCGCCGTCGCGGGACTGAGGATCCTGCCCGTCGACCGGGAACTTTTCGATTCGGTCATCCGGGAGGGGATGCCGGCCGACCGGGTGGAGGCCAATCTGCGGGCGTTCGAAATCGGCGTTGCGTCCGTTTCGGAACGAGGCGGACCGATGGCGGAGACGTCCGGAGACATCGATTGAACCATGGCGGGGCGCCGGCTTTCCCTTTTTGGAACGGGACGTCTCGTCCCCATATTTGAATTCATTCTGAAGGGAGATGGGACCAATGGAAGGAAATTTCAAGGCCGTCCAGGTGACGGAGGATGTCTGGTGGGTGGGCGCCATTGACTGGAACATCCGCGATTTTCACGGATACTCGACGAAGCGGGGGAGCACGTACAACGCCTTCCTCATCCTCGCGGACAAGATCACCCTGATCGACGCGGTGAAGGCCCCGTTCCGGGAGGAACTGCTCTCCCGGATCGCCTCCGTGGTCGATCCGGCGCGGATCGACTTCATCGTTTCGAACCACTCGGAGATGGACCACTCGGGCTGCCTCCCCGAAATCATCGAGGCCGTCAAGCCGGAGAAGGTCTTCGCCTCCACCGTCGGCGTGAAGACCATCGGGGAGCTTTTCCATTGCGGGGCGGAGATCCATGCTGTCAAGGATGGGGAAACCCTGAACCTGGGCAACCGCACCCTCACCTTCATGGAAACCCGGATGCTTCACTGGCCCGACAGCATGTTCGCCTACCTCAACGAGGAACAGCTCCTCTTCTCCCAGGACGCCTTCGGGATGCACTACGCCTCGCTGGAGCGGTTCGACGACGAGATCGATCCGGCGATCCTCGCCTACGAGGCGGCGACCTACTACGCGAACATCCTCCTCCCCTACTCGCCGCTCGTCCTGAAGCTGCTCGACAAGGTCGCGGCGTCCGGGCTTCCCGTCCGGCTGATCGCCCCGGACCACGGGCCGGTCTGGCGGAAGGACATCAGCGGGGTTCTCGCGCGCACCAGAGAGTGGGCGGCGCAGAAGCCGACGGAGAAGGCGGTGGTCGTCTACGCCACGATGTGGAAGAGCACGGAGAAGATGGCCCGGGCGATCAGCGAGGGGCTCGCGGAGGGCGGCCTCCAGGTGCGGTTCCTCTCGATGGACGCGGCGCACCGCAGCGACGTGGTCTACGAGCTGCTCGGGGCAGGGGCGCTGGCCGTCGGGTCCTCGACGCTCAACAACCAGATGCTGCCGCAGATGGCGGACATCCTCACCTATCTCCGGGGGCTCAAACCGAGGAACCTCGTCGGCGCGGCCTTCGGATCCTACGGCTGGAGCGGAGAGGCCGTGGCCCAGATGGAGGAGATCCTCGCGGAGATGAAGGTGGAGAAGGCGGGGGAGGGGATTCGGGTCAAACACGCGCCCGACGGAGCGGTTCTGGCCCGATGCCGCGAAATGGGTTTGAAGATGGCGGAAATGGTAAGAGTGCGTCTATAGGGGCGATCCGGGAACGGAGAAAGGAGAATCGGCATGGAAAAGTACGCGTGCAACATCTGCGGTTATGTCTACGATCCAGCGGTGGGGGATCCGGATAACGGGGTGCGGCGGGGAACGGCATTCGGCGAAGTCCCCGAGGACTGGGCCTGCCCGGTCTGCGGCGCGGGGAAGGACGAGTTCTCTCCCGAATAGCCTCTGTCCCGTCGAGGGGGGGGTGCGGGCGTTCATCCGGATTCACGGAAAAAGGAGGAGGAATGGACCGGACCAGGGAGGCGCTGCAGCAGGCCTACACGGGTGAAGCCAAGGCCGCTTTGCGCCTGAAGGTGTTTGCCGAGAGGGCGGAGAAGGAGGGGTATCCCCAGATCGCGAAGCTCTTCCGCGTGATCGCCTTCTCGGAAGAGATTCACGGGGCGAGGGCCCTCCGGGTGCTCAAGGAGATCAAGACGACGGAAGAGAACCTGAGGGAGAGCTTCGAGTCGGAAAAGGCGGTGGCGGAGGTCGCCTACGGGGAATTCGTCAAGCTGGCGGAGGCCGAAAGCAACCCGGCGGCCGTCCTCCATTTCAGCCAGAGCCGGGACGTGGAAGAGAGCCACGCGAAGCTCTACAAAGAGGCGATGAACCACATGCTGGAGGAGAGGGAGACGACCTATCAGGTCTGCCTCGTCTGCGGTTATGTCGCCGACGGAATCCGGCCGGATACCTGCCCCGTCTGCGGTGCCGGGGCGGATCAATTCCGGCCTTTCCCTTAGCCCCGGGAGGAATCCGCTTCCCGAAAAGGGACGGGGAGAGGCCTTTGAAAATCACGGTCCCAATACGCGCTTTCGGAATCCGCTGTTCAAGCACGCACGGATCCTCGGAAGAGATCACTTCGAATGTTTCTCGGCGGGAGCCCTGAAAAGCCTGGGACTCTGCAGATCCCGCCAGGGATGACGCCCTGTTCGGGAAGGAGGAGAGGACGGTGAGGGGAGTGCTGTTGCGATGGGCGGTTCTGACTGCGGCGGTCCTGGCGGCTTCCTGGCTTCTCGACGGGATCCTTGTGGACGGCATTTTCCCGGCGTTGCTGGCGGCGGGCCTTCTCGGACTGTTGAATGCATTTTTCCGCCCCATCCTCATCGTGCTGACGCTGCCCGTCAACATTGTCACCCTCGGGTTGTTCACCTTTCTGATCAACGCGCTGATGCTGAAGATCGTCTCCGAAATGATCCCCGGATTTGAGGTCCGCGGTTTCTGGACCGCCGTGATCGGCGCCCTGGTCATCGGCCTGGCGAGCTGGCTTCTGAACCTTTTCATCGGCGGACGGGGAAGGGTCGAACGAACCTCCACCATCGATCTCCAGAAGAGGGGCGGGAGGTGGGAGTGAAGGATTTGCCCCCGGCCATGCGGCAGTATGCGGAGGTGAAGGCCCGCTACCCGGACTGCATCCTCCTTTTCCGGATGGGGGACTTCTACGAGATGTTCTTCGAGGATGCGGTGACCGCCGCGGGGATCCTCGAGATCACCCTGACCTCCCGCAACAAGAACAGCAGGGACGCCATTCCCCTCTGCGGTTTTCCCTACCATGCCGCCACCTCCTACATCGCGAAGCTGATCGAGAAGGGGTTCAAGGTCGCCGTCTGCGAGCAGATGGAGGATCCGAAACAGGCGAAGGGGGTGGTGAAGCGGGAGGTGGTCCGCGTCGTCACCCCGGGACTCGTTCTCGACACGGAAAACCTGCGGGCCAAGGAGAACAACTTTCTCGCGGCCCTGGCCGTCCTGGGAGGGCGGTTCGGACTCGCCTTCGTCGATATCTCGACGGGGGAATTCCGGGTGACCGAAGCGGGCGACCGGGAAACATTCCGGGCCGAAACCGCCGGACTGGAGATCCGCGAACTGATCATCGCAGAGGATCTCCGCGACGACGACCTGGTGAAAAGCCTGGCCGGAGAAGAGCGGGACTGCCGGATTGACCGGTTCCCGGCGGAGCGGCTGGATCCGGAGGAGGCCCTGACCCGTCTCCGGAATCAATTCTCCGAAGGCCATCTTGCGCGGATCTCCGTGGACCGCCATCCGGCAATGGTCGTTGCCGCGGGCGCCGTTCTCGACTACATGGCCGAGACGCAGAAGGGCAGCCTCCCCCACATCAACAACCTGGTCTGGCATGAAAGCGGAACCCGGCTGATCCTCGATGAGGCCGCAAAGCGCAACCTCGAGCTCTTCGCCACGATCGTCGAGGGGAAGAAGGCCGGTTCGCTCTTCCATGTCCTGGACCAGACCATGACCTCCCCCGGCGGAAGGAGGCTCCGCTGGTGGCTCAACTGCCCCCTCCGGGATCCGGTCCGGATTCGGGAGAGGCTGGCTGCCGTGGCCGATCTCCGCGACCGGCACCTCCTGCGGGAGTCGCTCCGCGGCGCTCTCCGCTCCATCCACGACCTCGAGCGTCTCGGAAGCCGCATCGCCGTGGGGCTCGCCAACGGCCGCGACCTCGCAGCGCTGCGCTCCTCCCTGCGGGCTCTTCCGGAACTCCGCGGGCTGATCCGCGACAGCGGAGCGCCGCTGATCCGGATCCTCCATGAAGGGATCGACGAGATGCCCGATCTCCTGGAACTGCTCGAAACTGCGATTGTGGAGGATCCTCCGCTTTCGATCCGCGAGGGGGGGATCCTCCGCAAGGGGTTCGATCCGGAGCTGGATTCCCTGATCGACGCGATGCGGGACGGACGGAAATGGATCGCCGCCCTGGAGGAGAAGGAACGGCAGAGAACGGGCATTTCCTCCCTGAAGGTCGGTTTCAACAGCGTCTTCGGTTATTACCTCGAGATCACCAAGGCAAACGCCTCCCTGGTGCCGGCCGACTATGTCCGGAAGCAGACCCTGGTCAACGCGGAGCGCTACATCAACGAGGAACTGAAGGGGTACGAGGAGACGGTCCTCCATGCCCAGGAGCGCCGGGACGCCCGTGAGTACGACCTCTTCCTCGGAATCCGCGAGCGGATCGCGGGGGAGATCCGGCGGATCCAGGAGACGGCTTCGCGGATCGCCGACCTGGACGCCCTCGCCTCGCTGGCCGAGGTCGCCGAACGGTACAACTACTGCTGCCCCGCGGTCGATGCGGAGGACGTCATCGAGATCGCCGATGGACGCCATCCGGTCGTGGAGAGGATCGGCGGCGGGCCGGGGTTCGTCCCGAACGACCTCCTTCTCGACCGGGGGAAGAACCGCTTCCTGATCATCACCGGACCGAACATGGCCGGAAAATCGACCTACATCCGCCAGGTCGCCCTGATCGTCCTGATGGCCCAGATGGGGAGTTTCGTGCCCGCCTCCCGGGCGCGGATCGGGGTGGCGGACCGAATCTTCACCCGGGTCGGCGCCGCGGACAGCCTTTCCCGGGGGCAGAGCACCTTCATGGTGGAGATGAACGAGGTGGCGGAGATCCTCGGCCATGCCACGGGGCGGAGCCTGGTCATCCTGGACGAGGTCGGGCGGGGGACGAGCACCTTCGACGGCCTGAGCATCGCCTGGGCGGTGGCGGAATACCTCCACGACGCCTCCCATCTCGGGGCGAGGACGCTGTTCGCGACCCATTATCACGAATTGACGGAACTGGCGGTCACCAAGGAGGGGGTCCGCAATTACCACATCGCCGTGCGGGAATGGGGGGAGAAGATCGTCTTTATCCGCAGGATCATGGAGGGGGGAACCAACCGGAGCTACGGCATCCAGGTGGCGCGGATCGCCGGGCTTCCGGACGAGGTGATCGCACGGGCGAACGAGATCCTCCGCAACCTGGAGAAGGGGGAGCTCGACGAGGTAGGGATGCCGAAGATCGCCCGCGGGAAGAGGGGGGGGCAACCCGCCTCGAACCAATTGAGCCTCTTTGCGGACGAAAGGGAGACGATTCTGAGGGAGCTCAGCGAGAGCGACCTGCTGAACTGGTCGCCGCTGGAGGCAATGCGACGCCTGGCTGCCTGGAAGGAGAGGCTCGGGCGCGAATGATGATCAAAGCCATCGCTGTTTCAAGGGCTGTTCAAAAATGCCCAGATGCAAGGCCCCCGAAATCCTGAGCCGTGAGGCGTACTTTCTCGTACGTTGAACGGCGAAGGATGAGGGAAACGCCGCAGATGGGCATTTTTCAACAGCCTGTTAAATAAAGATTGACAAGATACGGCGAGGGGTA
>JBFYYH010000249.1:0-5450 GCA_041310125.1 Syntrophaceae bacterium
ACCTTCTTCCGGAGCTTGAAGTACTGGGCCATCTGCTCCGCCTCGGTCGCCTTGAAGGGGGAGACGACCGCACCGGCAAAGAATGCGCTCGGCCGGTGCCGGAGGGTCCCCTTCAGGCCCGGGTATTCCAGCCCCCCGTTCATCCGCCCCAGCAGCTCCAGGGCGTGCACCGGATCCAGGTCGAAGACCGGCGCCGGCCTCCCCAGGAAGCCGGCCGCGGGATAGTCCCCGCTCATCACCAGCAGGTTCCGGATCCCCGTCCGGTCGAGGGCGTAGAGCTGGCTCTCGATCTGGCTGCGGTTGCGGTCCTTGAAGGTGAAGTGAACCAGGGGCTCGATCCCCAGCCGCAGGATCTCCGCCCCCAGGCAGTCGGCGAGAATGGCCGGATTCCCCCCCGGGTTGTCCGTGAGGGTCAGGGCATGGACGATCCCCCCCTTCGCGGCCTTTGCGGCTTCATCGATGCAGGCCTCCTGCGCCTTCTCCCGCGCCCCCCTCCCGGGGACCAGCTCCCAGGTCACCGAGAAGGTTCCCGGATCCAGCAGCGATTCCTTGAAACGGTTTTCCACCTTGCTCACCTTCACTTCCCGCTCCGGACCGAACCGGCGGCTCCCCCCGTCGAGACCTTACGCAACTTGAGAATCGGATCCCTTAAAACCGCGCGAAGAATGACCGGCGCGCAGAGGGGGATCGCGATTCTCAATGGTCTTGCTTCTGATCGATTCCGGCCGCCAGTTTTGCCGCCTTGAGGGTGTTGACCATCAGCATCGTGATCGTCATCGGCCCGACCCCCCCCGGCACCGGCGTGATCAGCGAGGCCTTCTCCTTCACCCCCTCGAAATCCACATCCCCGCAGAGGATAGCCTTCCCCTCGGGGGTCATCCCGATCCGGTTCACCCCGACGTCGATCACCACCGCACCCTCCTTGACCATCTCCGCCGTGATCGCCCGCGGCTTTCCCGCCGCAACGATGAGGATGTCCGCCCGCCGGGTGTGGGACGCCATCTCCCGGGTTCCGGTGTGGCAGACGGTGACCGTCGCGTTCGCCCCGGGGTGCTTCTGCAGGAGGATGTTCGCGATCGGCTTGCCGACGATGTTGGACCGTCCCACCACCACGACCTCCGCCCCGTCGATCTTCACCCCGGAGCGGACCAGGAGCTGCTGGATTCCCGCCGGCGTGCAGGGAAGGTAGTCCGCCTCCCCGATCACCATCTTCCCCACGTTCACCGGGTGGAAACCGTCCACGTCCTTTCGCGGATCGATCGCGTAGAGCACCTTCGTTTCGCCGATCTGCCGGGGCAGGGGGAGCTGGACGAGGATGCCGTGGATCCGCGGATCCCGGTTGTATTGCCCGATCAGCTCCAGCAGCTCCGACTCCGGAATCTCCGCCGGAAGGCTCTCCTGGACGGAGTGGAACCCGAGCTCCTTGGCAGTCCTCTGCTTGGCCGTCACATAGCTGAGCGAAGCTGCATTCTCCCCCACCAGAATCGTCACCAGCCCCGGAACCAGGCGCGACGTTTCCCGGAGGCGGGCCGCCTCCTCTTGGAGTTCCTCCCGGATCTGACGGGCGATCTCAATCCCGCTGATCAATCCTGCCGCCATCTGCCGCCTCCCCCTCTCCAACCGAATCCGCGCTTCCGTTCCCTTCTCGGGTTAGAAGAGCCCCCTCACCCGTCCCGTCTCACAGTCGACGTCGATCCTCCGGTATGCCGGGTCCGACGCCGTCCCCGGCATCAGCTTGATCTCCCCCGCCACGGGAACCAGGAACCGCGCGCCGCCGTAGACCAGGATGTCCCGGATCGGAAGCGTCCAACCCTTCGGCCGCCCCTTCAGATTCGGATCGTGGGAGAGGCTCAGGTGCGACTTGACCATGCAGGTCGCAAAACCGCGGAAGGCCGGGTCGGACTCGAACCGCCTCGCCTTCTCCAGGGCGACGGACGAATAGCTCACCCCGTCCGCCCCGTAGACCTCTCTTGCGATCCGATCGATCCGCCCGCGAAGCGGCATTTCGCCTTCGTAAAGATACCGGAAGCGGGATTCTTCCCTGCAGGCGTCCATGACCGCGTCCGCCAGCTCCAGCGACCCCTCGCCCCCCTTCAGCCAATGCTCCGAGAGGGCGACTCTCGCCCCCGCCTGCTCGGTCAGCCTGCGCAGCAGAGCCACCTCGGGCTTCGTATCCGTATCGAAGGCGTTGATACAGACCACCGGGCTGATCCCCGCCCTCAGCACGGTTTCGATGTGGGCCAGAAGATTGTCGAACCCCTTTTCAAGCAGGGAAAGATTCTCGGTCGTGTAGGCCGCATCCAGCGCCTTCCCCGGCGCCACCTTCGGCCCGCCGCCATGCATCTTGAGGGCCCGGACCGTGGCGACGATCACCGCGCAGCTTGGCTTGAGCCCGCTGAGGCGGCACTTGATGTTCCAGAATTTCTCGAATCCGATGTCCGCGCCGAAGCCGCTTTCGGTCACATGGTAGTCGGCCAGCTTCAGGGCGACGCGGTCGGCGATGATCGAACTCTGGCCGACGGCGATGTTTGCGAAGGGGCCCGCATGGACGAAGACCGGCTGCCCCTCGACCGTCTGCAGCAGGTTGGGATTGAGCGCCTTCACCATCCAGGCGGTCATCGCCCCCGCCACGTCCAGGTCGGAGGTGGTCACCGGCCTGCCCTGGCGACTGGTCGCCACGATGACCTCTCCCATCCGCTCCCGGAGATCTTTGAGGTCTTTTGCCACGGAGAGGATCGCCATGATCTCGGAACTCGCCGTGATCGCGAAGCCGGACTGCATCATGAAACCGTCCATCCTGCCGCCGAGGCCGATCACGATCTCCCGCAGGGACTGGGCACAGAAATCAATCACCCATTTCATCTCTACGCTCCGCGGATCGATATCCAGCCGGGGGAGATTCTTCGAGGCCAGCATCGCGTCGTCGTAGTTGAATTCGTGCTGCATCCGCGAGGTGAGCGCCACCATCGCCAGGTTGTGGGCGTTCGCCACGCAGTCGTTGTCGCCGGTCAGCCCCAGGGAAAAAGGGGCCAGCGGGATGCACTGCGAAAGCCCTCCCCCCGCGGCGCTCCCCTTGATGTTGAAGGTCGGCCCTCCCGACGGCTGGCGGATCGCCCCCGTCACCTTCCCGTTCCGCCGGGCAAGTCCCTGCACAAGCCCCATCACGGTCGTGCTCTTCCCCTCCCCGAGCGGGGTGGGGGTGATCGCCGTCACGTCGATGTACTTTCCGTCCTGCTTCCCCTCCAGTCGACCGAGGAGCTTCATGAAGTCCACCTTGCCGATGTGGTGGTTCATCGGGATCAGCTCGTCCCCCTCGATCCCCGCCTCCGCCGCAAGACGGAAGATGGTCTTCATCCGCTTCTCCGCCTCTTCCGCAATCTGCCAATCCTTTAATTTCCGCGGATCCAAATCCTTGATTCGGGACATCAATTCATCTCCTCCTGCCGGGTCGTTTCCCCGGGTCAGATTCCGTATCGTGGACATTTGCGCCTATTCCAGCCTGCCCTCCCGGTAGGTCCGGATGTAGTTCAGGCAGCACTCGTCCCGTCCGGCAATCAGTTCCCCCGCCTTGATCACCGCGAAGAGCTTGGAGTCCGTCGGGTCGATCAGCGCTGAATCGAGCCCCCTTTCCATCGCCGCCGCGAGAAACGTCCGGTGGAGGAGATTCCGGGCGGGCAGACCGTAGGAAACGGTGCTCAAACAGCAGGTCGTATGCACCCCTTTAAAATCCTTCATGATTTTTTCGATCGCGGCCAGGGTCGCCTTCGCCGCGCCGGGATGGGTTGAGAGCGAATAGACCAGGGGATCCACATAGATGTCCTCGAGCGCCACCCCTGCCGCCGTGATCTTTTCGATGAGGCGGCCGGCCAGCGAAACCTTCGCCTCGGCGCTTTCCGAAGCGGAATGGTCGGTCTGGCAGGAGGCGATCACCCGGGTGTGGTGCTCAACGGCCAGGGGGAGAAGACGGTTTATGCGTTCCGTTTCGATCGTGATCGCGTTGAGCATCGGCCTTCTTTTCAGAAGAGGGAGAACCGCCCGGATCGTCGCCGGATCGGCGCTGTCGATGCAGAGGGGAAGATCCGTGGCCTCCTGCACGACCTCGACCACCCAGCGGAGCGACCTGGACTCGTTCGCAGCGAAGATCGCCATGTTGACATGGATGCAGTCGGCGCCGGAGACCGCCTGGCCCTTCGCCTCGCTGCCGATGAATTCCCGGTTCGCGGCGGAGACCGCCTGGGCGATGTGCCGGCGCGTGGCGTCGATTCTGTCCCCGATGATCCACATCCTGCGCTCCCTGCCATTTTCAAAAAGCCGTCTTCATCCGCCGACGGGTCTTGCCTTCTCTTACAGCAAGGTTTGTGCCCACCGGCAGAACGGCCGGTCGAGGCGTGGCAGACCGCGTCCGTTTGTCCCATTCGGAAACGGCGACCGCCACGCGGGAGAAGACGCCAACGGAAACCCATGCATTCAGGAAAACATTTATTTCGTATTTCCGGGGATTTGACTCTTAGGGGCCCGAGCGGAAGGCTCGGATGATCCTCCCGCAGGGAAGGTCCGGTCCGCGGATTGCGGTTGGAGCTCCATCCGGAAAGGAGGGGCGCGTTCTGCGTGATCCCAAGGGCGGGGGGGGATTTTGCACGGGGCCGTGCACCATCCGGTTCAGCGACCCGCGCCTCCGCAGGCGGTTTCAAGGGGGGCGCAGTGGTGAAAAGGCCTCCCCGCCAAAGCGGCTGGCCCTCGGCGGGGAGAGTGAAATGAAAGGCGTCGGCCTATCCGTCGATGGTCAGTTCGTCCTTTTTTTTATCCTTGTAGTCCGGCAGCACCTTGTCCCATCCCTTGACGCAGCCATAGATGACAAAACCGATGACGGCCACAACGATGGCGACGCCGAAGAACAGCAACGTGTTCGCGGGAATGGTAAACATCGATGTCATTGCATTCTCTCCTTCAGATTGATATTTCAGGCCGACCATCCATGCCGGACCAGAAAGTTATATCCGGATGGTCCTCAGCAGGGGATTCGTTTTCCGTATCCGATCGAGAATCTCATCCAATGCCGGGTTTCTTCTGTGACAGAAGAGATAGCCGCTCTGCCGAGGCAACTTGAACCGGATAAAACCGAACCCGCCCGAAAAACGGGATCCCTCGATGGCACGGACCTGTTTGGCCGATATCTCCAGTGTCCTCCGGAGGCTTTTCAGTTGGATCCGTCCCTCGCCGTCCAGGACGATCCTATAAAAGAGGCCCAGGGCCCAGAACCAGGTGTAGAGATAGAAAAAACCGATCATCAAGCCGAACGGCCAGTCTTCCCCGAACCCCCCTCGCAGGAACTTCTGGACAATCAGGGGCACGGTGCCGACGGTCCAGACCAGAAGCACCCCGTAGAAGACCGCCATGAAGAGCGCAGGGGCCTGAAAAACTGCGTTTATATCTGTTTGCCGCGCCGCCTG
>JBFYYH010000250.1:0-2785 GCA_041310125.1 Syntrophaceae bacterium
TGATCCACACCTACTCCCTCATCCACGACGACCTCCCCGCGATGGACAACGACGACTACCGCCGGGGAAGGCTCACCTCGCACAAGGTCTTCGGCGAGGGGATCGCGATCCTCGCGGGGGACGCCCTCCTCACCGAGGCGTTTTGCCTGCTGACCCGCCGGGAGCGGATGCCCGGGATCCCGCCGGAGCGTCTCCTCGATGTTGCGGCCGAGGCGGCGGAGGCGGCGGGATTCTTCGGCATGGTCGGGGGGCAGGCCCTGGACATCCGCTCCGAGGGGGAGGCGGTCGACCTGGAGAACCTCCAGCGGATCCACCGGATGAAGACGGGGGCGCTGCTCTGCGTCTCCCTCCGGACAGGGGCGATCCTCGCCGGCGGATCCCCCTCGGAGCTCGAAGCCCTTTCCGACTACGGCCGGCAGATCGGCCTCGCCTTCCAGATCGCCGACGACATCCTGAACGTGGAGGGGGATCAGGCCCTCCTCGGGAAAGGGACGGGGAGCGACGCGGCCCGGGGGAAGGTCACCTTTCCCGCCCTGATGGGGGTTGCGGCGTCCCGCACCCGCGCGGAGAAACTGATTCTCCGGGCGCTCGGCGCGATCGCCTCCTTCGACGAGCGGGCGGATCCGCTGCGCGGGATCGCCGGCTACATCCTCCGGCGGAGATCCTGACGCTCGCTGATTTGCAGGAGGATCCGGACGGCGGCGGAAAAGGCAAAGGCTGCCCGGCGGGATGAAGACAGCGGGCGGCGGTCGGTAAAAACGGTTGATTTGCATGCAGAATCGTCGTATATGCCCCACCCTGACATTGGACGGAAAGAAGGGCGGAGGAGCGGCGCAGGAAACAGGCCGGCGATAACCCATGATCGATACCCAAAAACGCTCCATACTCGCGAAAGTCCGGTTTCCCGAGGACATCCGGCGCCTCGGCCTGGCGGAGCTCGCCGACCTCGCCGAGGAGATCCGGGAGATGATGATCGAGACCGTCTCCCGGCGGGGCGGACATCTCGCCTCCTCCCTGGGAACCGTGGAGCTGACGCTCGCCATCCACTACGTCTTCGACACGCCGCGCGACCGCCTCGTCTGGGACGTGGGGCACCAGGCCTACGCCCACAAGATCGTCACCGGGCGCAAGGAGCGCTTCGACACCCTCCGCCAGAAGGGCGGGATCAGCGGTTTCCCCAAGCGGGCGGAGAGCCCCTATGACGTCTTCGACGTGGGACACAGCGGGACCTCCATCTCCGCCGCGGCGGGAATCGCCGAGGCGCGCTGCCTGAAGGGGGAGAATTACCGGATCATCGCCGTCATCGGAGACGGCGCGATCTCCGCCGGGATGGCCTTCGAGGGTCTCAACTGGACCGGGGACCGCAAGAAGAACATGGTCATCATCCTCAACGACAACGAGATGTGCATCTCCCCCAACGTCGGCGCCCTCTCCTCCTATCTGAACCGGATCATGACCGGGCAGACGGTGACCCGGATCAAGAACGAGGTCAAGACCTTCCTGAAGTCGATCCCCGGCGTCGGCGAACAGATGCTGAAGTTTTCCCGCCAGGTGGAGGAATCCCTCAAGACCTTCTTCGTCCCGGGCGCCATCTTCGAAGAGCTGGGCTTCACCTACGTCGGCCCCCTGGAGGGGCACCGCCTCGACCACCTGATCAAGAACCTCGAAAACGTGAAAAACCTCGAGGGCCCGGTTCTCGTCCATGTCCTGACGCAGAAGGGGAAGGGGTACAAGTACGCCGAAGACGACCCCTCCCGGTACCACGGCATCCCCCCCTTCGACATCGACACGGGAGAGCCCGTCGCCGGAGGTTCGAAACCCGCCCCCACCTACACCAAAGTGTTCGGCCGGACGATCGTCGCCCTCGCCCATGACAATCCCCGGATCGTGGCGATCACGGCGGCCATGTCCGAAGGGACGGGCCTCGACCGGTTCGCCGGCGAGTTTCCCGCGCGCTTCTTCGACGTCGGGATGGCCGAACAGCACGGGGTGACCTTCGCCGCGGGACTCGCCACCCAGGGGTTCGTCCCCGTCGTCGCGATCTATTCGACCTTCATGCAGCGCGCCTACGACCAGGTGATCCACGATGTCTGCCTGCAGAACCTGCCGGTGGTCTTCGCGATGGACCGGGGCGGCTTCGTGGGGGCCGACGGACCCACCCACCACGGCCTTTTCGATTTCGCATTCCTCCGCACCGTCCCAAACCTCGTCGTCATGGCGCCGAAGGACGAGAACGAACTCCAGCACATGCTCAAGACCGCCGTCTCCTGCGGCCGCCCGGCATCCCTGCGCTACCCGCGGGGGGCGGGAACCGGGACCGCCCTCGATGAATCCCCCCGGGAACTCCCCGTCGGGAAGGGGGAGATTTTGCTCGATCCGCCGGACGCGGTCGCCTCTATTTTCGCCATCGGGTCCTGCGTTCACCCGGCCCTCGCCGCCGCCGGACTTCTCAAGGCGGACGGGATCGCCGTCCAGGTCGTCAACGCCCGTTTCGTAAAGCCCCTCGACGCGGAACTCCTCTGCAGCGCGGCGGAGAAAGCCGGAAGGATCGTCACCGTCGAGGAGAACGCCCTGATGGGGGGATTCGGAAGCGCCGTGCTCGAGCTGTTCGCGGAGAGGGGGATCGCCGCGGCGGTGCGGAGGCTCGGCATTCCCGATGAATTCGCCCAGCATGCGACCCAGAAGGAGCTCCGGCGGCTCTACGGAATCGATGCGGAGGGGATCGCCGCCGCGGTGCGGGAATTGGGGTCAGTTCTTGGGCGTTGAATGGCGACTCCAAAGGTAG
>JBFYYH010000251.1:0-2649 GCA_041310125.1 Syntrophaceae bacterium
GCCATATGATCCACATGTTCAATCAGCTCCGCGGTGCCTCCGTCACCGGAAGCCCGGAAATCCTGGCCAAACTCGAAGAAGCCACGGAGAACCTGATCGGCCCGATCCGAAACGATCTGGAAATGGCCCTTCAACAATACAAGACGCAGCCCTTCGACTGCACCCTCATGGCTCATCTGCTGCTCGGTGCTGTCGAATATTTCTTATATTATCAGGAAGATAAGAAGGATGACCCAGGCGTGCTCCTGGGCAGGATCCTGACATCCATCTTTGGCGGGGATGTCCCCGACCGACCGAGGAAGCAACAGGAGGAGCAATAAGCCGTTGATACCAAAGGGTTTGATGAAAATATCGGAACTTTCCCGGATCACCGGTGCGTCCGTTTCAACCATCCGGCATTACGTCCGCGAGGGAATATTGCCCCCTCCGATCAAGACGGGGAAGACGCGGGCGCTCTATTCAGGGGCGCATCTGGATGGGATCATGCGGATTCGGTAGGAGCAGATCGAGAGGGGCAAATCGCTGCCGGAAATCCGTGATATCCTCAAGAAGGAACGGACACCGTGGACTCTTCATGAAGACAAGGCCGGTGAGCCTCTCGATCGGCGTGATCTGATCGTCGAGGCGGCCATCGCTCTCTTTTTCGAGAAAGGATACACGGAGACAAGCATCGCCGACATCGCGAGCGGTGCCCACATCAGCAAGGAAACCTTTTACGTTCATTTCCGCAACAAGGAGCACCTCTTAATGGAATGCACGGATCGCATCTTTCATGACATGTACAACCATGTCTGGCAGGAGATCCGCGCAGAGAGAGACATGCAGGAACGCCTTCGGAAACGGGCCCGGGCTTTCTTCGACTCTTTCCCGCAGTGGATTTCCATGATGAATCTCGTTCGCGGTCTGGCCGTCGGCGAAAATCCCGCGTTTCAGGAAAAATTCCGTCAGTTGCTTCGGCAGATGATTGATCCGATCGTCCGGGAAGTGAGGCAACTTCAGGGGAAGGGACTGGCCTGGGAAAATATCGACGCTCCCGTCGCAGGATTCCTGATGATGGGCATGGTTGAGCAGGGAGCAACCCTCATCCAGCGCGGAACGAACAGCCCCCAGGATGTCATCTCCGGGATAGAACGCTTGATGCAGCAGGGGCTTTTTCGCTGACCCAGGCATCCTCTCGGACCGTTTCGGAGATCACAGCGGAAGCCTCCCGAATCTGCAGTTGCGTGGAGATGCGGTATCTCCGCGGTGTCTTGATCGTCGATGTCGAGATACACGAGGCCGGAGGAAGCCCGGTAAAGGACCGTTCCCTCGAGACGTGGGAGTTTGCGGACGGTGAATGGTACTGGGGGTTATCTCCGTCCGAACAGCAGGGGTAGATGTCCCGGTGAGTGATGAAAATGGTGAAAATATGGGGTGACTATGATTAATCGAGGTTGAGCTTAAATCGATAACCGATGCCGGGCTCATTCAACAGGAAGCGTGGGCGTGTCGAATCGTCTTCTATCTTCTTTCTGAGTTGATTCATGAAAACACGGAGGTAGTGGGTCTGTTCGATGTAGGAAGGCCCCCAGACCTCCTTGAGAATTTGTCTGTGGGTCATGACTCGGTCGGCGTTCCTGACGAGAACGGTCAATAGCCGGTATTCAATGGGCGTAAGGTGAATTTCCTGAGTGCCTCTATGAACTTGCCTTTTCAGGAAATCGATCTTCAGGTCCTCGGCGATGAAAACTGCTTCCCCCTGATCTTGGTTTTTGGGCGCTGCATGCCGAAGGGCGACACGGATTCTGGCCAAGAGTTCACCCGCGGCAAAAGGCTTCGTTAAATAGTCGTCCGCTCCTCCGTCAAGGGCCTTTATTTTGTCCCCTTCCTGCTCCCTTGCCGAAATTACGATCACGGGCACGGCAGACCATTCCCGGAGCTTTTCGATAACCTCCAAGCCGTCCATGTCGGGAAGCCCCAAGTCGAGAAGCACAACGTCGGGATTGCGTATCGCCGCTTGCGATAGCCCGTCAGCGGCAGTCTCCGCTTCCAGCACGCCGTATTTTTCGCTTTGGAGAGTGACCCGCAGAAACCGTCGCATCTGCCGTTCATCTTCTATCAAAAGGATCGTGGCCGGGGTTTCCTTCATCACATATCCCTTACGGGGATTATGGACGGCGGTGTGCCCTCGACGGGGAGCATGAACCTGAATGCGGCGCCACCGCCCGGCCGGTTTTCCGCCCAGATGCGGCCGCCGTGGGCCTCGATAATGACACGGCAAATGGAGAGACCTATCCCGGCCCCCATCCGCGTCTGGGTGCTGCGGGTGAATTTGCTGAAGATGGTTTCTTTCTCATCAGCGGGTATGCCGGGTCCCCGGTCGGCGACGTCGATTTCAATCCCCGATGTCTGCGGGGTTACGTTGATTTCAATGGGGGTGCCGGTCGGGGTATGCCGCAAGGCGTTCTCGACCAGATTTGCAAGCACCTGCTCCATCAACAGGGTGTCGAAGGGGATGAGGGGCAGATCCGGTGGAATTTTCAATTCCAATGGGTGTTCCTTGAAGCGTTCGGAGAAGCGGTTTAGAACAACCCCGATGATTTCTTCCAGGGGTTGCCATTCCTTGTGGACGGTGATCATTCCGGACTGGAGCCGGGTGAGGTTCAAGAC
>JBFYYH010000252.1:0-3538 GCA_041310125.1 Syntrophaceae bacterium
ATCTTCTCCCCGGAGCAGGCCGAGCTCTTCTGCGAGCTGAGGCTGACCTTCGAGACGGCGGAGGAGATCGCCCGGCGGACCGGGCGCCCGCTGGAGGGCCTCAACAGGATGCTTCTTTCCATGTGGAAAGGCGGGCAGGTCTTCATGATCAAGCTGGGGAGGGAGCGCTACTTCAAGATGCTCCCCTGGGTCTTCGGGATCTTCGAGTTCCAGTGCGGACGCCTCGACCGCGAGTTCGCCGAGCTGCACGAGGAGTATGCGCCGCTCTACGCGAAACAGTTCTTTTCGACCATGCCGCAGCTCATGCAGGTGCTGCCCGTTGAAGAGGAGATCGGGGAGAAGGAGGACGCCCTGCCGTACGAGAAGGTCTCCTCCCTCCTGGAGGGCGGGCAGTCCTTCCTCGTCAACGACTGCATCTGCAAGAAGGAGCAGGGCCTCCTGGGGCACCCCTGCGACCGGCCCCTGCAGGTCTGCCTCGCCGTCGCCCCGATCCCCGGGGTGTTCGACAACTCGCCGGAGGGGCGGGTGATCAGCAGGGACGAGGCGTACGAGCTGCTCCGCAAGGCCGAGGAGGACGGCCTCGTCCATCTGACGAGCAACGTCCAGCACGGCTCCTTCTACATCTGCAACTGCTGCAAATGCTGCTGCGGCGTGCTGGGCGCGATCAACCGCCTCGAGATCCCGGCCTCCCGGGTGATCAACTGCCACTATTGGGCCGAGATCGATCCCGAGAAATGCACCGCCTGCGGGATCTGTGCCGAGGAGCGCTGCCAGGTGGGGGCGATCGAAGAGGGGGAGGGGGTCTTCCGGATCATCGGGGAGCGCTGCATCGGCTGCGGCCTCTGCCTGACCACCTGCCCGACGGAGGCGATCCGCCTCGTCCACAAGGAGCCGGAGGCGCTGGTCCCGCCGCCCCTGACCGAGGAGGCCTGGTTCGAGGAGCGGGGAAGGGCGAGGGGGGTTGATTTTTCGGCCCACAAATAGAGCCGGTGCGTTCCCGCGTTCCGGCCCGCCCGCCTTCCGTTTGAATGCATTTCAGGATGGTGCGGGAACCGGGAGAGATGCCGGCCCGGTTTTCGGCGATGGCACCGTAGATTTCAAAAACGAAAAGGAGACTGGAAAGATGGCAACCCTGTCGGAAAAGAAGATGCTCCAGGCGCTCCTGGAGTTCGACACCCCGTCGATCACGAACGTCGTGGCGACCTACCCGGCGAACCCGCTCTGCCTTGGACTGTACAACCCCTGGACGGAAAACTGGTACACGGACCAATCGATCCGCTGCATGTACCCGGAACTGGGCCGGACGGTCGGTTACGCAGTCACCTGCGTCTACGGCCTGCCCGACCCGGGGTTCAAGCGGCTCAGCTTCATGGATGTGATCGACGCGCTCGACGCCTCCCCCAAGCCGACGATCCTGGTCCTCCAGCAGAAATTCCCGCCGCAGCTCGCGGGCAAGGTGGGGCTCTCCGGCGGCAACATGACCACGGCGATGAAGGCCGTCGGCTGCCTGGGGGTGGTCTCCAACGGCCCTTCCCGGGACATCGACGAGATCCGCCCGATGAAATTCCAGTACCTGCTGAGCGGCGTGTGCGCGGGGCACGGCGAAATGGCCGTCTATGCGGTGAACGTCCCGGTTTCCGTCGCCGGGATGGACGTTTCGCCGGGGGAGATCGTCCACATGGACGAGAACGGCGCAGTCAAGTTTCCGGCGGACAGACTCGCAGCGGTCCTGACCAACGTGCGGGCGCTCCAGATAGAGGAGGAGGAGCGGATGGGGCGGCTGAAGAAGGCGACCTCCGCCGCGGAGGTGCGGGCGATCTTCAGCGGCAAGTCCTACGCCAAAGGATAACCCCATCGAGCCATTGGGAGCCTTTGCAGGCTGTTCAAAAATGCCCGGATGCAAGGCCCCCGATATCCTGAGCCGTGAGGCGTACTTTGTCGTACGTTGAACGGCGAAGGATGAGGGAAACGCCGCAGATGGGCGTTTTTCAACAGCTTGTTAGAGCATCCGCTGGATCTCCCCCATCCGCGCTTCGAGGCGCTTGCGGGACACCGGGAAGGCGGTCTTGATCTCCTGGGCGAAGAGGGAGATCTTGTACTCCTCGATCATCCAGGCGAATTCGGCGAGCGCCTGGCGCTTCTCCTCCGAGGCGTACGGGGGAAGAGCGCGGAGCGCCTCCTCCTGCCAGGCGGCCAGCGCCCGGACCTCCTTCCCCCTCTCGATGGCCTTTTCCAGGTGAACGGCGCCCCTCCGGGCGCGGAGGATGAGGGCGCGGAAATAGCGGCCGAGCTGCTCGATGCGCTCCCCGTCGTAGCGAACGAGAAAGTCGGCCGGGAGGAGCCGGGAGAGTTCCTCCCGCAGCTCCTCCAGAAAGGCGAGGACCAGCCGGTTGCCGCGGTTTGCCCCCGCCAGGGTGCGGAGCTCTTCCGCCGCTTCGTAGAGGGCCTTGAGGGGCGGCCCGGCCGTCCGCAGCGCGGCCTGGCCCCGGGGGAGGATCTCGGGACGGATCCGCTCCGCGTGGGCCTCGAAGACGGCGGCGGTCCGGACATCCGCCTCGAACAGGACGTGCATCACCTTTTCGACCAGGGCGTTCTCCAGCGCCTTGGCCCCTCCGAAGGCCGCCGCCCAGAGCTTCAGCTCCCCGCCCGGGGCAACCCCCTTCCGCAGATGCTTCAACTCCTCGCGTAAACGCAGGGCGATGAGCGCCCTTACACCCCGGCGGTGGCTGAGGAGCGCCTCCGGCGCAGAAGGGAAGAGGCGCAGGTCGATCCCGCTTTCCGAGACGCTGAGGGCGGGGAAGGCGACCGGGGCGTGGGGGCCGCCGCCGGGCGGGGAGACCCTTTCCGGCAGATTGCCGAAATCCCAGGCGACCAGCCCCTTTTTCTCCCAGCTCTTCCGCAGCCGGGCCAGGGCCCGCGATTCCTCGGGGTCGGAGAATCCCTGGCAAAGGATGGCCGCATCCCGCCCGGAGGCCACTTCCCGATCCTTTCCATCCACGATCGAGAAACGGATCTTCAGGTGCTCCTCCAGCGCCTCTAGGGGCCAGCGATCGGCGGGGATGTCCACGCCGAACCTCTCGTAGAGGAAGCGGCCGAGGGCGGTCGGAAGGGCCCCTTCCCGCGGCATCTCCAGCAGAATGACCTCGCAGGTCCGGGCCAGCGGCTGAAGCCTCTTGCGGAACTCCTTGGGAAGCCCCCGGAGGAGGGCCGCCACCTTCTGCCGCAGGAGTCCCGGCACCTCCCAGTCCAGCGCGGGGGCCTCCACGGCCGGAACGGCCTGAACCGGGATCTTCAGGGTGATCCCATCCTCCGGCTTTCCCGGATCGAACCGGTAGAGGCATTCGAGGCGCCATCCGCCGGAGGCGATCGACTCGGGGTACTGGGCGATCTCTTCGGAGTCGGGCGGGCGGCTCAGGAGATCCTCCTCCTTCATCCGCAGAAAGGCGTCGTCCCCCCGGTCACGGATCAGGCGGTGCAGCGTCCGGATGTCATAGATTCCGGGCAACCGCTTTTCGTAGAAACCGGCGATCTCCTCCTC
>JBFYYH010000253.1:0-5674 GCA_041310125.1 Syntrophaceae bacterium
CGCGCTCTTCAGCTCAAGCTGCCTCAACATCGCCCTCTGCATCAACCCGGAGCGGGAGGCGGTCAGCCACATGCTCGATTGCCTTGAATTTCCAGGGGCTTCGGAGGTGTTTCGCTTCGCGGGCGGCCGCATCCGGATGGTGGGCTTCGTCATCGACCCCGGCTCCGCCGTCGTGGGGAAGAGCCTGATCGCCCTGCGGGCCATGGAACCGGAGTTCAAGGTCCTGATCACCGCCATGCTCCGGGACGAGAAATTCATCGTCCCCACCGGGGAGACGGTCATCGAGGCCGGCGATTACCTTTTTGCCGTCACCGAAACCGCCCGGGTGCGGGAACTGCTCCGCTTTTTCGGCAGAGACACGGAACCGCCCCGCCGGATCATCATCATCGGCGGCGGGAATACGGGTCTGATGCTGGCCGAGGGGATCGAAAAAATGGGCCTCTCGGTCAAGCTCATCGAAAGAAGACGCGACAAATGCGAAGCCCTGGCGTCCCGCTTGGAGAAGACGATCGTCCTCCACGGAGACGGGACGAGCCAGGAGCTGCTGAAAGAGGAGAACATCCAGGAAACCGACTTTTTCATCGCCGTAACGAATGACGAGGAGGCCAACATCCTCGGCGCGCTGGTGGCCAAACAGCTGGGGGCCAAGAAGGTCATCTCGCTGATCCGGCGGATCGATTACATTCCGCTCGTCGCCCGGGTCGGAATCGACGGGGTGATCAACCCGCGGCACGCGGCGATCAGCCGGATCCTCCATTTCATCCGGAAGGGGAAGATCATCTCCGCCACGCCGATCCGCGACGAACGGGCGGAAGTCTTCGAGTTCGTGGCGCTGGAAACCTCGGAAATCACAGAGCGCCCCTTCAAGGAGATCCCCTTCCCCAAGGGAACGATCGTCGGGGCCATCGTCCGGGGGGAGAGGATCATCATTCCGGACGGCGAATCGGTCATCCTGCCGGGGGATCGCGTCGTCATCTTCACGCCGCGCGCGGCAATCCACCAGCTCGAGAAACTCCTGACCGTGAAACTGGAATACTTCGGATGAAGATCAAACCGGTTCTTCACACCCTGGGGGCCTTCCTGTTCATCCTCGGCCTCCTGATGGCGGTCCCGCTCGGCTGCTCCCTCTATTACGGGGATGGAGACAGCCAGGCCTTTGCCCTCTCCTTTCTCGTCACCTCCGGCGCCGGATTCGCCCTCTTCCTCGCCGGAAGGCCTCGGGGGGAAAGGATCATGCTTGGCCATCGGGAAGGATTCCTGATCGTCTCCGCCGGCTGGATCCTGGCCTCCCTCTTCGGGGGGTTTCCCTACCTGATCCACGGCGCCCTCCCCTCCTTCACCGATGCCTATTTTGAGACGATCTCCGGCTTCACCACCACCGGGGCGACGGTGATCACGAAGATCGAAGGCCTGCCCCACGGGATCCTCCTCTGGCGATCGCTGACCCAGTGGCTGGGCGGGATGGGGATCATCGTCCTCTCGGTCGCCATCCTCCCCTTCCTGGGGGTGGGGGGCAGGCAGCTCTTCAAGGCGGAGCTGCCGGGGCCCGTCAAGGACAAGCTGGAGCCCCGGATCGCGGAAACAGCCCGCTCCCTGTGGATGGTCTACGGGATCATCACCGTGATCGGGTTCATCTTTTTTCTCCTGGGCGGGATGAGCGTCTTCGACGCCGCGAACCACATTCTCTGCGCGATGGCGACCGGGGGATTCTCCACCAAGGACAGCAGCGTCGCCTGGTTCAACAGCGCCTATATCGACGGCGTCTTCATCGTCTTCATGCTGATCGCCGGGATCAACTTCACCCTTCACTACCAGGTGCTCACCGGGAACTTCCGCTCCCTCCTGAGAAACACCGAGCTGAAGTTTTTTCTCGGGACAGTTTTTGTGGCCACGGTCCTGGTCACGGTGGACCTCCGCCTGCACGTCTTCGCGGAGATCGGAAAGGCCTTCCGCTACGCCCTCTTCCAGGTCTCCTCCATCGTGACCACGACGGGGTTCGTTACGGATAATTTTTCCAAATGGCCGGCCTTCTCGCAGATCATTCTCGTGATCCTCATGTTCATCGGCGGTTCGGCCGGATCCACCGGGGGCGGGATCAAATGCGTCCGGCTGCTGCTCATCCTCAAGGACAGCTACCGGGAACTCTACCGCCTCATCCATCCCCATGCCGTCACCCAGGTCAAGCTGGACCACATGACCGTGCCGCCGGATGTCATGAAGAGCATCTGGGGGTTCTTCGCCCTCTACATCGGGCTTGCGATCCTGGCCATGATCCTGATGTCCTCCCTGGGGCTCGACATGCTCACCTCCTTCACCTCGGTCGCCGCGACAATCGGCAACGTCGGACCGGGCCTGGGGCTCGTCCATCCTGCGACGACCTACGCCGACGTGCCGACGCTGGGCAAGTGGATCCTCAGCCTCTGCATGCTGATCGGCCGCCTGGAGATCTACACCGTCCTCGTCCTCCTCCTGCCGGAATTCTGGAAAAAGTAGAAACCCAAAATAGGATTGAAAGGGCCGGCGCGATGTGTTACGAAGTGCGCGGATGCTTTCAGGGGCTTTCGCAGCAGGGAATCAATCTCTACGAGGAAAATCGGGGGTTCGTCCTCTGTCTCCCGAACGCGGAATCGGGACCCGACGATCGGGCACATCGGTGGAAGTTCCCTTGAAAGCCAAACTTTGCGACATCGGAGCGCTGCATGGAAAGAAAGTACAACCCTTCTGAAATCGAAGAAAAGTGGCAGAAACGCTGGGAGGAGAAGCAGGTCTTCCGGGTCACGGAGGATCCGAACAAAAAGAAGTATTACCTTCTGGAGATGTTTCCCTACCCCTCCGGCCGGATCCACATCGGCCATGTGCGAAACTACACGATCGGCGACGTCGTCGCCCGCTACAAACGGATGAAGGGGTTCAACGTCCTCCATCCGATGGGCTGGGACGCCTTCGGCATGCCGGCCGAGAACGCCGCCATCGAACACGGCATCCACCCCTCCACCTGGACCCATGAAAACATCGACAACATGAAGCGCCAGCTCAAACGGATGGGCTTCAGCTACGACTGGGACCGGGAGATCGCGACCTGCGAACCGGAATACTACCGCTGGGAGCAGCTCTTTTTCCTCTGGATGGTCGAAAAGGGGCTCGCCTACAAGAAGAGCTCCACCGTGAACTGGTGTCCCAAGTGCGAGACGGTCCTGGCCAACGAGCAGGTCGAGGCGGGCCTCTGCTGGCGGTGCGAATCGGAGGTCGGCGAGAAGTACCTGAGCCAGTGGTTCTTCAAGATCACCGCCTATGTCGAGGAGCTCCTCGATTACTGCGACCGCCTTCCCGGCTGGCCCGAGCGGGTCCTCACGATGCAGAAGAACTGGATCGGCAAGAGTTACGGCTGCGAGCTTTCCTTCCCGATGGCCGACGGAAAAGGCGAGATCAAGGTCTTCACGACCCGCCAGGACACGATCTACGGCGCCACCTTCATGCTGATCGCCGCCGAACACCCCCTCGTCCTCGAACTCTCCCGGGGAAAGGAGTGCGAAGGGACCGTCCGCGACTTCATGGAGAAGATCAAGAAGCAGGACAAGAAGATGCGCACCTCCGAGTATTACGAAAAGGAGGGGGTCTTCCTCGACACCTACTGCCTGAACCCCGCCACCGGCCGTAAAATGCCGATCTACGCGGCGAACTTCGTTCTGGCCGACTACGGCACCGGCTGCGTCATGGCCGTCCCCACGCACGACCAGCGGGACTTCGAGTTCGCGAAAAAATACGACCTCCCCCTGATCGTCGTCATCCAGCCTCCCGACCGGACCCTGAACGTGCGGACCATGGCGGAGGCCTACACCGAGGAGGGCGTCCTGGTCAACTCCGGCCCCTTCGACGGCATGGAAAACCTGAAGGCCCTCGACGCCATCGCGGATCACCTCGAAAAGCTCGGCCGGGGGAAAAAGACGGTCCAGTACCGCCTGCGCGACTGGGGGATCTCCCGCCAGCGCTACTGGGGGACCCCAATCCCGATGGTGCTCTGCGAGGCGTGCGGAACGGTCCCGGTTCCCGAAAGCGACCTGCCCGTCGTCCTGCCGCGGGAGGTGGAGCTCACCGGCGAGGGGGGTTCGCCGCTCGCCCGTTTCCCGGGCTTCGCAGAGACGATCTGCCCCCGCTGCGGCCAGCCCGCCCGGCTCGAGACGGACACCATGGACACCTTCGTCGAATCCTCCTGGTACTTCGACCGGTTCTGTTCCGCCCGCCACGACGTCAGCCCGGGGCTGGACCGGGCCAAACTCGACTACTGGATGCCGGTGGATCAGTACATCGGGGGGATCGAGCATGCGATCCTCCACCTGCTCTACGCCCGCTTCTACACCAAGATGCTCCGCGATTTCGGGGTTCTGGGGGTCGACGAACCCTTCAAGAACCTTCTCACCCAGGGGATGGTCTGCAAGGAGACGATGCGCTGTCCGGAACACGGCTACCTCTTTCCGGACGATGTCCAGGACGGAAAATGCACGCAATGCGGCAGGGCGGTCGCGATCGGAAAGACGGAAAAGATGTCGAAATCCCTCAAGAACGTCGTGGATCCCGACTACCTGATCCGGGCCTACGGCGCCGACACGGCCAGGATCTTCTGCCTCTTCGCCTCCCCGCCGGAGAAGGACCTCGAATGGAGCGACCAGGGGGTCGATGGTTCCTTCCGCTTCCTCAGCCGGACCTGGCGGATCGTGACGGACTATCTGGATCTGATCCGCGACGTCCCTCCCTTCGCAGGCGGAGAGCCTCTCGAGGGCGACCTCAAGGCCCTGCGGCGCAAGACCCACCAGACGATCCGCAAGGTGACGGCCGACATCGAGGAGCGGTTCCATTTCAACACGGCGATCAGCGCCGTGATGGAGCTGGTCAACTCACTCTACCCGCTCCCCCGTCCCGCGGCGGACGACCGGCTGGCGCTTTCGGTCATCCGGGAGACGGTGGAGGCGGTCATCCGGCTGCTGGCGCCGCTCGTCCCCCACATCACGGAAGAGCTCTGGTCGCTCCTCGGCCGCTCGGAGACCCTGGCCGACGTCGCCTGGCCCTCCTTCGACACGACGGTCGCCTCGGAGGAGGAGATCACGATCGTGATTCAGGTCAACGGCAAGGTCAGGAGCCGGATCAACGTCCCCGCCGATGAGGATGGAGAGAAGATCCAGGCCCTGGCGCTGGCCGACGAGAAGATCGCCCGGCAGATCGCCGGAAAGCGACTCGTCAAACAGATCTATGTGCCGGGTAAGCTGGTGAATATCGTCGTGGGCGGTTAGCCTTCCCCCGGGCCGCCGGGCGCCCCGGGGATGGAGCGGGAAGTCTGCGGAAAGGATGGACAGCGATGGCGGATTCGAAACCCCTTCGGCGGAGGATCGCGGCCGGGCTTTTCCTCACGGCCGCGCTGCTGCTCGCCGGCTGCGGGTACCGTTTTGCGGGAGGGGAGGAATCGATCGATCCGGCCCTGCGGACCGTCTTCGTGGAAACGTTCGTCAACCGGACCAGCGAACCGTACGTGGAAAACATCTTCCGAAGCGCCTTCATCAACCGTTTTGTCCAGGAGGGGCGGTTGAAGCTGGCCCCCGGTCGGGGGGCGGCGGATGCGGTCTTTCGGGGAACCATCCGCAGCCTCCAGGTATCCCCGCTCGCCTACACGCCGAACGACCTG
>JBFYYH010000254.1:0-7528 GCA_041310125.1 Syntrophaceae bacterium
AGGTTCGAGAGGTTTCATTTTCTCCCCTCCCCCATGGGAAATATCAGGAAGGCTTCGGGCGGAAAATAGAGAAGGACCTCGTCTCCCTGCCGGAGAACCCGCTGCTGGAACTCTTTTTCGACGATGTCGGAGATGATCTCCTCCCCGCCCGTGTGGATCAGAAGCCTCACGGCGGCACCCTGAAACACCACCACTTCGATCTTTCCCGGGATGAGGTTCATCGGTTCGGCCACCTGGGGTGCGGAATCCCACTTGAAGACCTCAATATTCTCCGGCCGGATGGCCATGGAAATGGGCTCGTTCACCCTCTCGCCGTTCCGCATCACCTTCATCTTTCTCCCGTTGATTTCGACGGTGTCGCCGGTGCGGCGCCCCTCGAAGAAATTCGAGGTTCCCACGAAGTCCGCCACGAAGTTGCAGGTCGGATTCTTGTAGATGTCGATGGGCCTCCCCACCTGCCGGAATTGTCCCGCCTCCATCACCACCACCCGGTCGGCGATCGAAAGCGCCTCCTCCTGGTCGTGGGTCACGTGGATCATGGTCTTTTTCAGCTCCTGCTGGAGTCTCTTGATCTCCGCCCGGAGGCGGAGGCGGATCTTCGCATCGAGGGCGCTCAGAGGCTCGTCGAGGAGGAGGACCTGCGGATCGGGGGCCAGCGCCCTCACGAGGGCGACACGCTGTTGCTGTCCGCCGCTCAGTTGCGAGGGATAGAGGTTGCGCCAGTCGGAGAGGCCGATCAGGTCGAGCATGACGTTCACCCGCTCCGCAATCGCCCTTCTCGGCATTTTCCTCATCTTCAGTCCGAAGGCGATGTTTTCTTCGACGGTCATGTTGGGGAACAGGGCATAGGACTGGAAGACAATCCCGAACTCCCGCTTCTTGGGGAGGAGGTCGTTGATCACCCGGTTGTCAAAGAGAATCTTCCCCTCCGTCACCGTCTCAAACCCGGTGATCATTCGCAGAACCGTCGTTTTCCCGCAGCCGCTGGGCCCGAGGAAGCAGATGAACTCCCCTTCCTTGATCTCCAGATCGACATGATCCACGGCGACGAGGTTCCCATAGCGTTTCGTCAGATTTTCCAGCTTGAGGTCTCTGCCCATGTTCCTTCCTCGCTTAGACGTTGAGAGCTCTATACAGTAAAAAGGTAAAAAAAGAAGGATTCCGGTCACCCCACCCGGGGGCGGGATGACCGGAATTTTTGAATTACCTGGAAAAGAGGGTCTCCCATCTCTTCTTGATGCCCTCGCTGCTCTTGGCCTGCCAGCTGAAGTCCATGGGGTAGAGCTTGATGTCGGAGAGTTTCGGCAGATCCGGCCGGGTGGGGATCCCGGGGAGGGTCACACCGTACTTGAACTTCGAATACTCCTGCATGGCGTTCTTGGTGATCGCCCAGTCGAGGAACCGTTTCGCGGCTTTGGGGTTTTTCGCCCCCTTCATCAGGGCGTTGGCCTCGACTTCGTAACCGGCCCCCTCCACGGGGAAGACGAATTCGACCGGGAAGCCCTGTTTTTTCTGTTCGGCAACGACGAAGTCGAACGAAGCCCCCACGGCGAATTCACCGGCCGCGGTCATCTTGGCCGGACGGGAGCCGCTCTTGATGTACTGGCCGATGTTCTTGTCCAGCTTCTTCAGGAACTCCCAGCCGTCATCCTTGCCCTCCTTCGCGCCGTACATCTGGAGGATGCTCGACACCTGGAGGAATCCGGTGCCGGAGGCCACCGGGTTGGGCATGGTGACAAGACCTTTGAATCTCGGGTCGAGCAGGTCGTTCCATCCCTTCGGCATGGGAAGCCCCTTCTCCTTAAGAACCTTGGTGTTCACGCAGAAGGCGGCGATATACATGTCAATGCCGACGTAGTAGTACTGGGGGTGAACGAAGCGTTTTTCAAGCTTCTCGACGCCTTTGGGTTTGTACGGTTCGAACAGGCCCCGGGGAATGAATTCTTCCATCCCGGTCACGGCCCACCCCCAGACCACATCCGCCTGGGGATTGTCCTTCTCGGCCATCATCCGTGCGCCCAACTCCCCCGTGGAGAGACGGATGATGTTGATTTCGAGGTCCGGCATATCCCGTCTGGCCGCTTCGAGGTATTTGACCGTCTCATCCGTCTCGAGAGAGGTGTAAACGGTCACCTTTTCCGCGGCCATTGCGCTGATTGCCAGAAACATTGCCATGATGCCCACCAGAAAAACCATCCCTGCACGCTTCATACGCCTGACCTCCTTTATTCAGTTTTCTTAAGGTTGCCGATTGGGTTGTTCCGTCAAACCTCCTCCGCTCGCGATAGGGTGAATTCGGTTGCTTGAATACTACTAATAATTTGGCTCCGTCAACTTTTTTTTTCAAAATCGCGGCTTCCTTTGAATTTCAGTCTCGTGCTCCCCTTTCGTCCGCATCCTCTCTGCGGATCATCGCAAAGAGGCATGGCGGAGCTGCATCCGGTTTTCCCAAAGCCGATTTCCCGGTTCCGCCATCCGCCGGTTTTTCTTCGCGACTGCACAGCCCGAACGATCCGGATGAAAATTCAGCGGGCCAAGGCTCGGCAGGACGGGGTGAAACCGCTCCGGGCAAGGTGCATCCTTCTTGACATTCCCCGAGAGATGTGCGAGTTCAACGCCATAGAAATCCGATCCCCCTCACCCCACCCCTTGGCAAGGAGGTCCTCATCATGTCCAGAATCGAGTTGAGCAAAGTGGATACGGTCGGCGTGATCACGATGAACGATGGAGAAAACCGGCACAATCCTGATTTTGTCCAGGACATCCTGACGGGATTCGACGAGATCGAGGCGGATCCGGAGATCTCCTCCGTGGTCATCGCCTCCTCCGATCCGAAAAACTGGTCGCAGGGAATCGACCTGGTTTGGATCACAGGAGCCATGGAGAAGAAGGATTTTGACGGAATCCGGGCCTTCATGTACGGTCTGAACCGGATCTTCACGAGGATCCTCCTCTATCCGATGCCCGTCATTGCCGCGATCAACGGCCACGCCTTCGGGGACGGGACGATCATGGCCTGCGCCTGCGATTTCCGTTTCATGAAATCCGACCGGGGATATTTCTGCTTCCCGGAAATCGACATCAGCATCCCCTTCCTTCCGGGAATGATGGCCATCGTCCAGAAGGCGATCCCCCATTACAAGATGGAGGAGCTGGTGTTTTCCGGAAAAAGGGCGGGGGCGGCGGAGCTGGAGGCCCACCATGTGATCGTCAAGGCTTGTGAAAACGAGACCGTCCTGATGGCGGAGACCTTGGCCTTTGCGAAGACCTTCCAGAAGAAACGGCCCATTTTCGGGGAGATGAAGAAGCGGCTTCACGGAAGAATCATCGAGATCATGGAAAAGGAAGACCCCGCCTTCATCGAACCGCTCCGCCTGATGATGTGACCGGGAAGAACAATGGGGCTTTCTTGCATGAGGCGATTGCTCAACCGCTACATCCTCCGGGAGATTGCCGTTACCTTCTCCATGATCCTCCTGGTCCTCACCTTCGTCCTGCTGATGGGCCGGATCCTGCAGCTGATGGACCTGATGATCAACAAGGGGATCGCGTTTGCGGACATCGTGCGGCTGATGCTTTTTCTGCTGCCCTCCTTCCTGGTGTTCACGATCCCCGTCTCCCTCCTGATCGCGATCCTCATCGGTCTGGGGCGTCTTTCGGGGGACAACGAGATCACCGTCCTGAAGATGTCCGGCGTCAGCCTCTACCAGCTCTCCCTTCCCGTGGCCGTCGCGGCCATAGCGGCCTTCTTCCTGACCGCGGTGACGACGCTGTTTCTCGTTCCGTACGGAAACCACGCCTCCCGGAATCTCCTCTACGAGATGGCCAGGCAGAAGGCCAGCATCGGCATCCGTGAAAAGGTCTTCATCGACGATTTTCGGGGGATCCTGCTTTACGCGGATAAAATCCCCCCCCACGGCGACTTCCTGGAAGGGGTCCTCGTCTCGGATAATCGGATCGCCCGGGAATCGAGCACGATCATCGCCCGGCGGGCCTATCTCATTTCGGACCCCGAATCGCTGGCCATCACCCTGAGGATGGAGGACGGAAGCACGCACAATGTCGATGCCGGCCTGAAAAACTACCGGAAGATGGATTTCCGTTTCTACGATGTCCGCCTCGATTTTAACGCTTCGCTCGGCGAGGACGGGCCGGCCGGGGCCAAATCCAACCGGGAGCTCACCGCCGCGGAACTCGTCGCCAAGCTGAGAAACCGGAGTGCCCCCGAACCCGCCCTCCGGGAAGCGGCGATCGAGCTCAACCAGAAGCTGGCCGTCCCCCTCGCCTGTCTGATCTTCGCCCTGCTCGGGATCCCCCTTTCCATCCGCGCGCATCGTTCGGTCCGTGCGCGGGGGTTTGCGATCGGCCTTGCGTTGGTTCTCGTCTATTACCTTATGCGCCTCGGCGGCGAAGCGCTGGTGGAAACGGGGCGGCTCTCCCCTGTCATCGGAACCTGGACGCCCAACGGAATCTTCGCCCTTGCCGGCATTCTCCTCTTCCTGTCCGCGGCCCGCGAGACTTCCCCTCTCACCACTCTTCTTCGCCGTCCCGGGATGAAGCTCCCCCGCCCTTCGTCCGGCGACCGATCTTCGGCGCGGAGGCCGTCATGAGCGTCCTGGACCGTTACCTTTCGGAAGAATACCTGAGGAACCTGCTGTTCATCACGGTCAGTTTCCTCTCCCTCTTCCTGATCATCGATTTCTTCGAGAAGATCCGGATGTTTCTGAGCAACCAGGCCACCCTGCAGCAGATGGCCTCCTATTTTCTTTTCCGGACCCCCGGGTTTTTCGCCCAGATCCTGCCGGCCTCCGTCCTTCTCTCCTCCCTGATCACCTGCGGCCTCCTTTCGCGCCACAGCGAGATCACGGCCATGAAGGCCAACGGGATCAGCCTCTACCGGATCTCCGTCCCCATTCTCCTCGTCTCCGCCGCGGTCTGCCTGGCCGTCTTTCTCTTGAGCGAATGGGTGACCCCCCATACGAACGAACGCGCGGAGAGGATCCGCCGGATCGAGGTCCAGAAACAGAGGTTCCTGGGAAGTTTCAAGCAGGATCAGATCTGGTACCGGGGTCAGAGGGGGATCTACAATTTCAGGCTGTTCGATCCGGAAAAGAACCGCCTTCAGGGGATCACGATCCATTACCTGGACCGGGAGATGAACCTGGAGATGCGGCTCGATGCGGAATGGGGCGAGTGGAAGAACGACGAATGGCTCTTCCACAACCTGCTCATCACCCGCTTTCCGCCGGAGGGTTTTCCGGTCCTCTCCAGAATCCGGCAGCAGGCGGTGGATATTCCGGAAAAGCCGTCCGATTTCAAGGTGTTCCAGAAGGGGGCCGATGTGATGGGCTTCTTTGAATTGCAGCGGTACATCCGGAAGCTTCGGTCGGAGGGTTACGACACGACGCGCCACCAGGTCGATCTCCACGGGAAGATCGCCTTCCCCCTGGTCAGCATCCTCCTGGCGGTGATCGGGCTCTGCTTCTCCCTCCGTTCCGAACGGAGCGGCGGGATCGCGCAGGGGATCGGCGCCGGCCTGATTATCGGCTTCTCCTACTGGCTGGTATTCGCCTTCGGAATGTCGCTGGGAAGGTCCGGCACCCTCCCCCCCCTGATCGCCGCCTGGTTCGGAAACCTCCTCTTCACCGCCGCCGCCGCCTGGATGTTCCTGCGCATCCGGACCTGACCCTCCGCCTCCCAGTCTTTCACCGAGGCCGGGCTGCAGGAGAATCCAGGATCAGTAGCGGTAGTACTCCGGCTTGAAAGGCCCCCGCACCGGCACCCCGAGATAGGCGGCCTGCTTCTTCGTCAGCCGGGAGAGCTTCGCCCCCAGCCTTTCGAGGTGAAGGCGGGCGACCTCCTCGTCGAGCTTCTTGGGGAGGGTGTAGACGCCGGGCTTGAGGTTCTTCGCGGCAAGTTCCAGCTGGGCGATGCACTGATTCGTGAAGCTTGTGCTCATCACGAAACTGGCGTGGCCGGTCGCGCATCCGAGGTTCACCAGACGTCCCTCGGCCAGGACGAGGATGCTTCTTCCCGAGCGGAGCGTCCACTTGTCGACCTGCGGCTTGATGGTCCGTTTGCGGCAGCCGGGTGTGGTTTCCAGGTAATGCATATCGATTTCGCTGTCGAAGTGGCCGATGTTGCAGACGATCGCCTCGTCTTTCATCCTCTCCATGTGTCGGCCGCCGATCACGTCGCAGCACCCGGTCGCCGTGATGAAGATGTCCCCCTTCCCCGCCATCTCGTCGAGGGTCGTCACCGTGTACCCCTCCATGGCCGCCTGGAGGGCGCAGATGGGATCGATCTCGGCGATGCAGACGCGGGCCCCGAAGCCCCGCATGGACTGGGCGCAGCCCTTGCCGACATCCCCGTAGCCGCAGATCACCACCGTCTTGCCGGCGATCATGACGTCCGTGGCCCGCTTGATGCCGTCGGCGAGGGACTCCCGGCAGCCGTACAGATTGTCGAACTTCGACTTGGTGACCGAATCGTTCACGTTGATCGCGGGGAAGAGAAGCTCATTCGCCTCTGCCATCTGGTAAAGGCGATGCACCCCGGTCGTCGTCTCTTCGGAGACGCCCCGGATGTGTGATGCGACCTCGTTCCAGCGGCGCGGTTCCCGCCGGATCCCGTAGGCCAGGCGTTCGCGGATGATCCGGAGCTCCTTGTTCTCGCAGGGCCCGCTTAAAAGGGGCGGATCGTTCTCCGCCCGGACCCCTTCATGGACGAAGAGGGTCGCATCCCCCCCGTCGTCGACGATCAGATCCGGTCCCGAACCGTCCGGCCAGGTGAGGGCCTGCTCCGTGCACCACCAGTACTCTTCCAGGCTTTCCCCCTTCCAGGCGAACACGGCCGCGCTGTTCGCCCGGGCGATCGCCGCCGCCGCATGATCCTGGGTGGAAAAGATGTTGCAGGAGGCCCAGCGGAGGTCGGCGCCCAGCTCCCGGAGCGTCTCGATCAGCATGGCCGTCTGGATGGTCATGTGCAGGCTTCCGGTGATCTTCAGGCCTTTCAGCGGCTTCTTCGGCCCGTACTTCTTCCGCAGGGCCATCAGTCCCGGCATCTCGTTTTCCGCAAGACGCATCTCCTCCCTGCCCCATGCCGCCAGAGAGGGATCCGCGATACGACAGGCCGCTTTCCGGTCCGGTTTGAGAAACTTCATAAAGTCCCCTCCTCAAGCTGTCTTGAAGGCAAACAGAGCCTCAACGGAGAAATTCGCCACCCATCAGGGCAACGCGCCATTTGCCGGAACCGGCTTGCCGCCATTCGGGGCCAGACCGTTCCGGGGAGTGACGATGCCGGCGGAGATGATCAGCGTGAAGGCCTCTTCCACCGTCATGTTCAATTCGATCAGGTCTTCGCGGGGAACCATGATGAAGAACCCGGTCGACGGCGTCAGGGCGAGCGGGATGAACACCCCGACCAGGGACTGATTCCTTCCCAGATGATCGCGGATTTCCCCGTTGGGCGTTCCGGTAATGAACCCGATGCTGTAGACGCCGCGGCGCGGGTATTCGACGATGACCAC
>JBFYYH010000255.1:0-7361 GCA_041310125.1 Syntrophaceae bacterium
GCCCGGACCGCACTTCTGAATCACCACCGAATCCGACCCCTGGTGCTGCTTTTCCGTGAAGTTGATCTTGGGGCCGATCGTCTGGTAATCCTTGATCGAATTGAGCGCCTTGAGGACCGCCTCGGTGCTCAGGTTCCGCCCGACCTTCCGGAGGGCCTCCACGATCGGATCGGCGAAGAGGATGCCGGCGGAATAGAAGGTCCCCAGCGCTCCTCCGGCGCGAGCCTCTTGGCCGCTTCCTTGTATTTGACCATCAGAGGATTCTTGGAATCCGGAGTCTCCCCGAAGTTGCCGGTGATGACCCCCTCCCAGAGCCCCCCGGTGATCTTGAACATCAGGGGATAATCGGAGAGGGTGTTGGAGGAGACCCACTGCGGCTTGTAGCCGACGGTTGCGGCGGTCTTCAGTGCGATGACGGCCGTCGTCGGACCGACATACATCAGGACCGCCTCCGCGCCCGAGTTCTTCAACCGGAGGATCTGCGAGGCGAGATCCTTCTCCGTAGGTTCGACCGGGATCTCGGCCGCGAGAGACATCTTGTAGGCGGCCAGGCGCTGCTTGCAGCCGTCGAATCCGTTTTTCCCGTAAGCGTCGTTTTGATAGAGGATCCCGATCTTCTTCATCTTGAGGTTTTCGACGATGTATTTCGTGAGGACGCTCGCCTCATCCTCGTAGAGGGGGTAGACGCTGAACAGATAGGGCTGGACGGGGAAGACGTACTCCTTGACCGAGGTCGCCGGCCCCACCCAGATCACCTTGTTCTGGGCGAGAAAATCCTTCACGGCGAGCCCCCCGGCCGCGGAGACTCCGCCGACAAAGGCGAAGATCCCCTGGCGCTCCACCAGCTCCTTGACCCCGGCCGCCGTCTGGGCGGGGTTGTACTGGTCGTCGCGGATGAAGTATTTGATCTTCCGCCCGTGGATGCCCCCCTCTTCATTGACGACATCGAAGAGCAGCTTGCTGCCGCGGGCCACCGATCCCCACGGCGCCGCGGGTCCCGTCTGGGGTCCCCACTGCGCGATCCGGATTTCGTTGTCGTCAAACCCCGCCGGCGCGGCCGCCTGGGCAATGCCGGACACGGACAGGACCGCCAGTACCGCGATCGTCGACATCAGCACCTTCATTCTGATCATCATGGCTCCCTCCTTTTTGTCATGGTCTGATTCCTTGAAACACTCAAATCCCTGCAGCGGGCAGGCCGTTCCCCGTTCCCCACCGGGGGAAGCGGCCGAAGTCGCCTCCTGCCGAACTCCGCCTCCAACGGCGCACGATCCTTTCCCAGCGCAAATTTCCCCCTCCCGGCCACGTCGTCACACCTTTTTCACGAAATGCTTGGCAAACAAACCGCTCGGGCGCACGCAGAGGACGAAGATGATCACGACAAACGCCACGATCGGCTTCCAATGGGGAAAGTAGTAGCCGAAGAAGTTTTCGATCAGCCCCATCAGGCCGCCGCCGATGATCACCCCGGGGATGCTCATCAGCCCCCCGAGGACCGCGGCAGCGAAGGCGCGCATGAAGGGCTCCATCATGTAGGCCGGGTCCAGGGTGGCCCGGGAGGCGAAGAACATCCCCGCGACGGCACCGATCAGCGAACTGAACCCCCAGGCAAAGGAGAAAACCCGTTCGGTGCGGATGCCCATGATCTTGGCGGCGTGCTTGTTCTGCTGGGTCGCCCGCATGGCCACCCCCAGCTTGCTGTATCTGAAGAAGAGGTAGAGGAAGAGCATGATGCAGGCGGTTACGGCAAATACGGCGATCGCCCACTGGTTGACGATCATCCCCTGGACCGGCTCATAGGTAACGGAGGCGTTCAGGGGAAGCGAGAAATACTTCTGCTCCGCCCCCCATTTCCAGCCGGCCAGACCCATCAGGAACATCTCCGCCCCGAGGGTGATGACGATCAGCCCCAGGATGCTGGGATGCTTGGCGGGACGGAGGAAGAGAGCCTCGATGAGGACCCCCAGCACGACGGAGAAGATCATCGTGATCCCGAAGGCCAGCCAGAAGGGGGTTTCGTATACGGTCAGAATGTGAAAGGCCACGAAGGAGGAAAACATCGCCATCTCGCCCTGGGCGAAATTGACCACCTCGGAGGTCTTGTAGATGATCACTACCGCCGTCGCAAAAAGGCCGTAGCAGGCGCCGATCGCCAGTCCTTCCACCAAGAGCTGCCCTACCGGCATCGTTCCCCCTTTACCCCTGAAGGTGCGTTCACTGCCCCGGCGAATCAACCTGTCGAAGGTCGTCCTGCAGGACCCCGAATCAGGCCCGGGGCAGGCTTTGATACGGCATCCGGTCCAATCCTGGATTCCCGCTTTCGCGGGAACGACGGTTTAAGCCATTGCGGTTGCGTTGCAATAAATCCATGCTGCCGACGCGGCGCCTCCCCTCAGAAGGGCCATGTCCTCCAGTACTTCTTGATGCGGATCCAGATGCCGAACATGCCGAGCGGCTCGAAGATGATGATCGCGATCATGATCAGTCCGATGGCGATGCTGCTGAAGTTCTCGAGACCCACCAGGGTAAACCACCGCTTCGAGACGGCGGTGAGGAGGGCCCCCAGATAGGGAACCTCCGCAATGTTCTTGAGGAGGGCGTACTGCAGATAGGTGATCAGGGCGGCGCCCAGGATCCCCCCGAGGATGGTGCCCAGCCCTCCGACCACGACCATCACCAGGAAGATGATCGAGAGGATCATGTTGAAGGTGAAGGGATCGAAGAACCCCAGGACAAAACCGAAGAGTCCCCCGGCGATGCCGGCATAGAAGGCGCTGACCGCAAAGGCCAGCGTCTTGTAGACGGTCAGGTTCACGCCGATCACCTCCGCGGCGATGTCGCTGTCCCGGATCGCCACAAAGGAGCGGCCGACCCGGGTCTTGAGGATGTTCCGGGCGCCGATCACCATGATGATCGTCATGATCAGGATCAGGTAGTACTTCTGAACATCGGTTTTCAGGATCCAGGGGATGCCCAGTTGCGGGATCCCCAGATCCAGCGGCGGCACCTTGATCCCCATCCGGCCGCCCAAAGCGTCGATTCCCCCGATGATGTGCATGATGGTCAGACCGAACCCCAGGGAGACGATCGCCAGGTAGGGACCCTCCAGCCGCAGCGCGGGCAGACCGAGAATAAAGCCGAAAAAGGCCGCGATAAAGGCGGCAATCAGAATGGCGAAGACAAAGGGGATCTGCAGCTTGGCCATCAGGACGGCCGTTCCATACGCGCCGATCGCGAAGAAACCGGCATGGCCCAGGGAGATCTGCCCGGTGGATCCCACGAGGATGTTCAATCCCACGGCCAAGATCACGTGGACCAGGATCATGTTCAGCAGATAGACATAGTAATTTGGGGCATAGAGGGGGAAGGTGAAGAGGGCCAGCAGAAACGCGACCGTCCAGAAAAGAACCACCCTGCTTTCGAAGAGCTGAATGTCCTCGTAGTAGTCGCGTTTCATGTCCATGACGCCACCTCTGCGGGAGCAATCCACCACACTGCGGGGAAAACCCTGGGAAGAAAAGGGATTGCTGCTTTCCTTCGCAGGGATCTCAGATCGCTTTGACCCAAACGACTTTCAGGGCCTGTCCATCGTGCTGTTCGGCAGCCGCTTCAACTCATATAAAGGGGCTGCTTGCGTGTTTTCGTTCTTTTGAAATCGTTCTGATTGGGCGACGGCGGCGGTTCTGCGGCAGCCGGAACGGAGACCGGCGGATGGAGGAGGAGCTGCCGTGGGCGCCACCCCTGAAACGTGGCCGATTTCTAACAACCTTTGCCTGCCCTGTCAAGGGTTATTTCCGGAAGCGGCCGAGGTCCGCTTTTCGCCTTGACACGAAGCTGCATCCCACTATATATCAGACTGAGTGAGGGTTTCCTGCCCTTAGCCCTTCCGGAACCGCCCATCCAAAGGCGCGGAAGCGGAGGAACCCCGGCCTTTCCCGAAACGAATGACCTTGAGAGGTGCCCCTTGCTGAACAAAACCGCACTCGATCGTCTGATCCGGAACGTCGGATCCCGGAACGTCTATTACGAGAAGGAGGATCTGCTGGTGTACGGGTACGACTCGACGCCTGAAATCCTGGGCAGGCCCGACGTGGTCGTCTTCCCGGAAAACAGCGAGGCGCTGCAGGCCGCTCTCGCCGTCAGCCGAGACGAAGGCCTTGCCGTCACGGCCCGGGGGGCGGCCACGGGCCTCTCCGGGGGGAGCATCCCCGTCGAGGGAGGGATGGTGATCGGCCTGACCCGGATGAACCGCATCCTCGAAATCGATGAGGAAAATTTGACCGCGACCGCCGAGGCGGGGGTCATCACGATCGATCTGTTCAATGCCGTAGCCGCCAAGGGCCTTTTCTACCCCCCCGATCCCGGTTCGCAGAACGTATCCACGCTCGGCGGCAACGTCGCGGAAAATGCGGGCGGTCTCCGGGGCCTCAAGTACGGGGTCACCCGGAACTACGTCATGGGCCTGCGCGGTCTTCTCTACGACGGGACCGAATTCATCGCGGGCGGGAAATGCGTCAAGGACGTGGCCGGCTATTCCCTGCGGGATCTGCTCGTCGGCAGCGAAGGGACCCTGGGCCTGATCACGGAGGTGACGGTCCGCCTGATCAGCCCGCCGCAGGACAAACGGACGCTGCTGGCCTATTTCCGGGACATCCGCACCGCCGGCGATGCGGTGTCAAAGATCATCGCCGCGAGGATCATCCCCGCCACCCTGGAGATCATGGACCGCACGACGATCAACTGCGTCGAGGACTACGCCGGCATCGGGCTCCCGAGGGAGATGGCGGCGCTCCTGCTCATCGAGGTGGACGGCCATCCCGCGGCGGTCGCCGAGGAGGCCCAAGGAGTCCGGAAGGTCCTTGAAGAGGTCCGGGCGGACGAGGTTCACGAGGCCGGGAATGCAGAGGAGGCGGCACGTCTCGCCTCCGCGCGAAGGACAGCGCTCTCGGCTGTCGCCCGCGTCTCCCCGACCACGATCCTGGAAGATGCAACCGTACCCCGGAGCCGCCTGGCCGAGACCTTCGCCGAGATCGAGCGGCTCAAGGAAAAGTACCAGGTCCGCGTCGCCACCTACGGCCATGCCGGCGACGGCAACCTCCACCCCACGGCGGTGGCCGACGAACGGAACCGCCGGGAAATCGAAAACGTCCACGCCTTCTTCTCCGACCTCTACGAAAAAGTGCTTTCCATGGGCGGCACGGTCTCCGGAGAGCACGGGATCGGCATGGCCAAAAAGGAATACCTGCTCCGCCAGTTTGGCGAGGGGGGGATGGCGGTCATGCGCCGGATCAAGAAGAGCTTCGATCCGGACGGCCGCCTGAATCCCGGGAAGATCTTTCTGGACGGCCCGGCCCCTCCGACCGAACGGACGGACGGGGGTGCGCATGACTGAGACCTCCCCCGCCGGAAATTTTCACCCGGAGGATGCCCCGGGTTACGAGTCGATCCTGCAGTGCATGCGCTGCGGCTTCTGCCTGGCGGTCTGCCCCACCTACATGCTGACGAACCGCGAGCGGTCCAGCCCCCGCGGAAGGGCGGCTCTCGCCCGGGCCGTGGCCGAGGGAAAGATGGCGTTCACCCCCGCCGTGGGGGAAGAGGCCTTCTTCTGCCTCGACTGCAAGGCCTGCTCCACAGCCTGCCCCTCGGGCGTCCGGGTGGGGACGATCATGGAATTCTGCCGGAGCCAGGAGCAGCGCTTCCACCCCCCCTCCCTCCCGGCCGGGCTCCTCCGCGACTTCATCCTGAAGCGGATGCTCCCCTCGCCGGCTCTCATGGAAACCTCCATGCTCCCGCTGCGCCTCTACCAGCGCCTCGGCCTCCAATGGGCGGTCCGCCGCTTGGGAATCAACCGGTTTCTTCCCGGGGCCATCTCCAAGATGGAGGGGATCCTCCCGACCCTGAACCGTCCGCTGCGCCTTGAAATCCCCGAAAACCTCCCCGCGCAGGGAACGAAACGGGGACGCGTCGCCTTCTTTCTCGGCTGCGCCATGAACCTGGTGTTCCCGGAGGTCTCCCGGCAGACGGCCCGGATCCTCTCCCAGCAGGGATTCGATGTATGGACGCCGAGGGAGGTCAAGTGCTGCGGGGCGCCTCACCTGGCGGAGGGGGATCGCGAAACCGCCCGGCGGCTCGCCCTGATCAACCTCGACCTCTTCGAAAAGGCGGATGTCGACCACATCGTCACCGACTGCGCCGGCTGCGGCTGCGCCCTGAAGGAATACGAGGAGATCCTCGAGGACCGGGCGGACCACGGACGCCTCGTCCGTTTCCGCTCGAAGGTTCGGGACATTTCCGAATTTCTCGCGGAAACGGGCCTGCGGACGGAGGAGCTCCGGCCCGTGCCGCTGAGCGTCACCTACCACGAGCCCTGCCACCTCGTCCACGGCCAGGGGCTCTCCGGCCCTCCGCGCCAGGTCATCCGCCAGATCCCGGGGGTCGAACTGAGGGAGATGAAGGAGTCGAGCTGGTGCTGCGGCATGGCCGGCTCCTTCGCCCTGAAGGAGCTGGAGACAAGCCGCAGGCTGCTCGAGAGGAAACTGGGCCATGTCCGGGCCACCGGGGCCGACCTCCTCGTGACGGCCAATCCCGGATGCCACCTCCAGTTGGCCTGGGGGGTTCGCGAGCTGGGGATGAAGCAGCCGGTCCTCCACATCGCGGAACTTCTGGGAAGGGCCATCCCGGAATGAAACGGTTCCTCCGCACACCCCGCCCTGCCCCCGGGGATGTTCCGCCTCTTTCCCCGGAAGGAACCCTTTGCCTGAAGACCTCCGCCCCGCAAGCCGAAACAAAATTCCGTGAACTCCTGGAGATCATCGTCCGGCTCCGCGCGCCCGACGGCTGCCCCTGGGACCGGTCTCAGAAGAAGGAAGATATCGGCGCGTATCTGATGGAAGAGGCGTATGAGGTGGTCGAGGCCCTGGGGAGCTCCTCGCCGGACAACGTACGGGAGGAACTCGGCGATCTCCTCTTTCAGATCCTCTTCCTCGCCCGGATGGCGGAGGAGGCGGGTGAATTCGACATCGCGGCCGTGGTCGACGGGATCACCCAAAAGATGATCCGCCGCCACCCTCACGTCTTCGGTGGCGCCACGGTCGAAGGCATCGAAGAGGTCCGCGAGAACTGGGAGCGGATCAAAACGGAGGTGGAACTCAAGGGGAATCACGGGTCACCGATCTGCGACGGCATCCCCCGCTCCCTCTCCACGCTGGCAAGCGCACAGAGGATCTCCGCCCGCGCTTCCGCCGCCGGATTTGATTGGTCCGGAGTCGAAGGCGTGATGGAGAAGGTGGCGGAGGAACTGGCCGAATTCCGCGCCGCGCTGGAAACAAAAGACCGGAATCGCATCCGGGACGAGGCGGGCG
>JBFYYH010000256.1:0-4776 GCA_041310125.1 Syntrophaceae bacterium
TGCCCGCCATGCCGGATGGGACGACGATTCCGCATCCGACGATCTCCATCGGCCTTGCGTTGCTGCAGCCGGGGCAGACGGGGAAGACGCTCCTGGCGGAAACGATCAAGGCCGTTTCGCGCGCCAAGAACGGCGGCGGGAACTGCATTTCCGAGTAACTTACTCTCCCGCCAGCCCGTAAAGCAGGGCGATTTCCTCCGCCCAACGTTCCCGTTCCGGGGTTTCCAGGATCAACGGGATTTCATCGAACCGGCCGTCGTTCAGGATCAGACGGAAGGGCTCCAGCCCCAACCTGCCCTTGCCGATGGGCGCGTGGCGGTCCACGCGACTGCCCAGGTCCGCCTTCGAGTCGTTCAGGTGGACCGCCTTCAAAAAGCGGAAACCCACGGTCCGTTCGAAATCGGCCATGCTGGCGGAATAGGCCTCCGGCGTCCTGAGGTCGTAGCCGGCGGCAAAGGCATGGGCGGTGTCGAGGCAGACCCCCACCCGCTCCCGTTCCGGGACCTTTTCGAGGATCCGGGCGATCTGAGCGAAAGTGAACCCGAGGTTGCTCCCCTGTCCCGCCGTGTTTTCGATGACGGCGGTGACTCCGTCGCTCTCGGCCAGGGCCAGGTGGATGGACTCCGCGATCCGTGCGAGACACTCCGCTTCCGCAAGGAGGCCGAGAGAACTCCCCGGGTGAAAATTGAGGAGGGTCAGCCCCAGTGCTTCGCAGCGCCGCATCTCCTCGAGAAAGGCCGCGCGGGACCTTGCGAGACCTTCCGGCTCCGGGTGGCCGAGGTTGATCAGGTAGCTGTCGTGGGCGAGGATCTGAGCCGGGGAGTAGCCTTCCTTCCGGCAGTTTTCGCGGAAGGCCGCGATCTCCTCCTCCGGGAGGGGCTTGGCCCTCCACTGCCGCTGATTCCGCGTAAAGAGCGCAAAGGCCCTCGCACCGATCGCCGCCGCATTTCCGGGCGCCCTGTCCACGCCGCCCGCCGCACTCACATGGGCGCCCACCCATTTCATCGTCCATCTCCTCCGGTCACGCAGATTACACGTTTTGGGGGAATTTTCCAGCCGGGTTTGAAGGGCCGCGAAAGAAAATTTGCATCCGCTCCTTCTTTCTCGGTATAATGCATTCAAATACCGACGGGTCCCGGGTCCGGGAAATCGTCGAGCGCTTCGGGGTGTTGGAAAAAATATCGATGAGGAGGCAAGAGATGGCAAAAGCATTCAAGGGATCCAAGACGGAAAAGAACCTGCTGGCCGCCTTTGCCGGGGAGTCGCAGGCGAGGAACCGCTACACCTACTTCGCCAGCGCCGCCCGCAAGGAGGGGTACGAACAGATCGCGAACATCTTCGCCGAGACGGCCGAGAACGAGAAGGAGCACGCCAAGGTGTTCTTCAAGCATCTCCAGGGGGGCGAGGTGGAGATCACCGCAGCCTATCCTGCGGGCGTGATCGGCAAGACGAAGGAAAACCTGGAGGCCGCGGCGGCCGGCGAGAAGATGGAATGGACGGTCCTCTACGCCGATTTTGCAAAGGTCGCCAAGGCGGAGGGTTTCCCCGAAGTGGCCCGTTCCTTCGACCAGATCGCCAAGGTGGAGAAGTTCCATGAGGGGCGCTACCGGAAGCTGATCGAAAACGTCACGAAGAAGCAGGTGTTCAAGAAGGACAAGGCGGTGAAGTGGCACTGCATCAATTGCGGCTACATCTTCGAGGGGACGAAACCCCCGAAGGAATGTCCGGCCTGCAGGCATCCGCAGTCCTACTACGAGGTTCTGGCCGAGAATTATTAGGATCGATCCGAACCGCTTCGCGAAAAAGGGATTGGGCGCCTCCGGATGGGAAGGGCGCCGGTGGGTCCCTGACGCGAGAGCAGCCGGGAAATCGTTCTGAAGACCATAGGGGTCGGGCTGCATCCGTTCAAGGACGCGGCCCAATCTTTTGGTGGGATGATTGCAGATGATGCTGCGTGCCCCGAAGAGGATCGCCGAAAGACTGCTCGATCGGCTCTTGAATCTGGATCTGCAGACCCGGCTGGTGATCGGTTTCCTGATCGCGACCTGTCTGACCGGATTCGTCGCCACCCTGGTGGGGGTCTGGACGATCAACCGGATCACGATTGCGGAAATCCAGAATCGGGTCAGCCAGGACATCCATACCGCGAAATTCATCTACAATTATCACCAGGAAAGAATCAGTTCCCTGCTCAGGATGTCGGTGGAAAGAGCGGATCTGCGGGAGGCCATTCGAAATCGGGGATTCGGCGAACTGGAAAGCCTCAGCAGCCTGATCCGGCGGGTTCCGATCGCCCAGACCTATGGCGAATTCCTCGATATGCTCTCCATCGTCGATGCGGAGGGGAATGTCCTCTTCCAGGTGACCCATCCGGCCGTCCGCGGGGACAGTTTGCTCTGGGATCCCGTTCTCAGGAAATGCATCATCACGGGGAATCCGCAGATTGCGACCGAACTCATCTCCAATGAAAGGATCCTCCGGGAAAACCCGGCGCTCGAGGAAAGGATATCGATTGAGATCGTCAAAACGCCGAAATCCTTCGATCAGACGGAAAAACGGCTTTCGAGCGGCATGGTCATGCGGGCGGCCCATCCGATCCGGGACGAGAACGGGAAATTGCTCGGGGCCCTCGTGGGCGGGTTTCTGCTGAGCAAGGACCGCTCCATCGTGGACAAGGTCAAGGAAACCATCTACCGGGACGAGAAATACAAGGGCCGCGAGATGGGGGTCGCCACGATCTTCCAGGGCGGCGTCCGGATATCCACGAACGTGATGACGAAGGACAACATCCGGGCGATCGGCACCACCCTCTCCAGGGAGGTCTACGAACAGGTTTTTGAGCAGGGAAAAGACTGGGTCGGGCGGGCCTTCGTGGTCCACGACTGGTACATCACCACCTACACGCCGATCTATGACTCCGATAAAAAAGTGGTCGGGATCCTCTATACGGGTCTCCTGGAGGAGAAATACCGCGACATCAAGTGGAGGACAATCCTCCTGACCCTGGGGGTCACCGGCCTCGGCATGGTGATCGCCTTCATCATCTCGTTCCGTCTGGGGAATACGATCATCACCCGGATCCGCCTTCTGAAGAAGGCCACCGAGGCGGTGGCGTCCGGCAACCTGGACTACAAGCTCTCCCCGGACAGGGCCTCCGGGTTCGACATGCTGGACGAGGCGTTCAATGTCATGTCCAGATCCCTCAAAGACCGGGATGAAAGGCTTCAGAAGGCCCACGAGCAGCTGGTCCGCTCCGAGAAATTGACCGCCCTGGGAGAGATGGCCGCGGGAGTGGCCCACGAGATCAACAACCCTCTGGGCGGGATCCTCCTCTACAGCAACCTGGTCCTCGAAGACATCCCCGAAGACAGCCCCGCGCGGGAGAACATGAGGAAGATCATCCGCCAGACGAACCGCTGCAAGGATATCGTTCAGAATCTGCTGGATTTCGCCCGTACGCCCCGGGGCGAGATGGTTTCCCTCCGGATCAACGAGGTCGTCGCGGCGGCCCTGGATCTGGTCCGGAACCAGTCCATGTTCCACGGCATCAAGATCGAAACCCGGCTGGCGGAAAACCTTCCGGACGTGGTCGGAGATCCCTCCCTGCTGGAAGAGGTTATCCTCAACCTGGTCATCAACGCGGCCGACGCCATGAAGGAAGGGGAAGGGAAGCTGACCATCGCCACCCGGATGGGCGGCAACCATTTCGTCACGATCCGCATCTCGGATACGGGAAAAGGGATCGACAGGGAATGTCTCCCCCGTATTTTCGAACCCTTCTTCACGACGAAGGAGCCGGGCCAGGGGTCCGGCCTGGGCCTCTCCATCGCCTATGGGGTGATCCGGAAGCACAATGGCTTCATCGATGTGGAGAGTATACCCGGCAAAGGGACCGCCTTCACCATCACCCTTCCCTGCAATCGCCCCGGGGAAAAAGAGGAAGAGGAAATGATCGGAAACATTTCCGAAAATCGGCCGGAGGAAGAAACCAAACCGTGACCCGAAAGAACAGGCGGATTCTGATCATCGACGACGAGGAGGCGATCCGGGACAGTTGCTGCCAGCTCCTCTCCCGGAAGGGGTACCTGGTCGAAGGCATGGGGGATGCCCCCAAGGCGCTGGAGATGGCGCTTCGGGATCTCTATGACGTCATCCTGCTCGACATCCGGATGCCGAGGCTGGGAGGGATGGAGATCCTGAAGAGGCTGAAAGGGGAGGGGAGTATCTCCGCAAGGGTCATCGTCATCACCGGGTATGCCAACATCCCCCTGGCGGTGGAGGCGATGCGGCACGGCGCCTTCGATTTCATGGCGAAGCCGTATTCCGCGGAGGAGCTGCGGGAAGCGGTCGAGAAAGCGCTCGAGGAGTCCCCGGTTCAGAATGCGGACAAGGACCTCTCGGTTCTGGTCGGAAGCAGCGACACCATGCGGGATCTCAAGGACTCCATCCGGCGAATCGCGCAGACGGACAGCACCGTCCTCATCACGGGGGAAAGCGGAACGGGCAAGGAACTCGTCGCCCGGACCATTCACAATCTAAGCCGAAGGGCGGACAGGGCCTTCGTCCCGGTGGACTGCTCTTCCCTCGTCGAAAACCTGATGGAGAGCGAACTGTTCGGACACGTCAAGGGGGCGTTCAGCGGGGCGACCGAGGCCCGCGAAGGCCGGTTTCAAATGGCCGACAAGGGGACGCTGTTCCTCGACGAGATCTCCAACATCGGTCTGAACATCCAGGTGAAGCTGTTAAGGGTGCTCCAGGAACAGGAGATTCCCCGGG
>JBFYYH010000257.1:0-3664 GCA_041310125.1 Syntrophaceae bacterium
GGAGGAGGAACCCGATGGAGCGTGACAAGGCCCTGGTGGAGGCGCTCCTGTTCGCCGCCGAGACCCCCTTGACCCTGGAGAAACTCCGGGAAATCCTCGAGGCACCGAAGGAGGCCGTCCTGGCGGCGGTCGCCGAGCTGAAGCGGGAGTACCACGAACGGGGCGGCGGGTTCACCCTGGAAGAGGTCGCCGGGGGATACCAGTTCCGGACCCTGCCGGAATTCGGCGCCTGGATCCGCAAGATGAAGGGCCGCGGCCCCTCCGCCCTGACGCCGGCGGCCCTGGAAACCCTGGCGGTCGTGGCCTACCGCCAGCCCATCGTCAAGGCCGACGTGGACCGCGTGCGCGGTGTCGACACCGGGGGAACCCTCCGGGGCCTGGTGGAAAAGAAGCTCGTCCGCATCGTCGGGCGGAAGGACGTGCCGGGAAAGCCCATCCTGTACGGAACCACGCGGAGGTTCCTGGAGGTCTTCGACCTCTCGGACCTCTCGGAACTGCCGACCCTTCGGGAGTTCGGCGAACTGGCCGAGTGAACCGACATGACGGATGAGCGACTGCAGAAGATCATCGCCCGCTCCGGGGTGGCTTCGCGACGGAAGGCGGAAGAACTGATTCTCCAGGGGCGGGTCACCGTCAACGGCGCGGTTCAACGGGAGCTGGGGGCACGAGCCGAGGCGGGGCGGGACGACATCCGGGTGGACGGCCGGCGGATCCTGCTGGAGGACACCCTGGTCTACCTCATGGTCCACAAGCCGGCGGGCATGGTGACAAGCCTCCGCGACCCCGAGGGACGGCCCGTCGTGAAAAACCTGCTGGAGGAGCGCCTCGAGCGCCTGTTCCCGGTGGGACGGCTGGATTACGACTCGGAAGGCCTCCTTCTGGTGACCAACGACGGCCAGTTCGCCCTCCGGGTCGCCCACCCCCGCTACCGCGTGCCGAAGACGTACCGGGTCAAGGTGCGGGGATCCCTGCCGCCGAAGGTGATGCGGGCGCTGGAACAGGGCGTGGACCATCCCGACGGACGCTTCATTCCCGAGACGGTGGCCATGGAGGGGAAAAACCCAAAGAGCACCTGGATCCTGATCACCTCCACGGAGGGCCGAAACCGCGTCATCCGCAGGGCCCTGGAGTCGCTGGGCTACCCCGTTCAGCGGCTTATCCGCGTGGCCGTCGGGGGCGTGCTCCTGGGGGACCTGGCGGAAGGAAAATCGCGGCCCCTGAAGACGAACGAGATCCGCCAACTCCTGTCCTATGGAGAGAGAAGCGCGGACAGGGGGCCAAAGCTTGCGCCGAAGCGACCCGGGAAAGACCGCGCGGAGGGAACATCGGGAAACCGCCGCACCCGGACCGCCGCCGCCCGTCCCCGGCGCCCCCGCTCGGGAAAGCCGGACTGAACGGCGCGGAGCACGAAACCAACGGATCGGATTCGCAAAATTCGCTTGACATTCCGGGAAAAATCAATAATAGTCGCCAAAAAAATAAAACATATCCCCAAGTTATTCCATTCATCCCCATTATTTTCGGGTCTGAGCACTCATCGGAAGGAGGTTTTATGAATAAATCAGGGCTTATCGAGGCATTGAGCAAGCGGGAAAACCTGACGGAGAAAAAGGCGACCGACGTCATCAACCTGATATTCAAGGGTTTCACCGATGAGTTGAAAAAGAGCGGCCGGATTGAGATCCGGGGGTTCGGCAGCTTCGTGGTGAGAAAGTACGAGGCCTACACCGGAAGAAATCCCAAGACCGGACGGAGCATTCAGGTGTCTCCGAAGAGGCTTCCCTTCTTCAAAGTGGGGAAGGAACTGAAGGAGCGGGTTGACGAAGAGTAATCGTCCGCTGTCTGCGGCTTGCTGCACTACAACTGGCTTTTTGCTGGGGGATCGTTCGCCGATCCCCTTTTTTTTCCCGCTATGCGCCGATCCCCGGTTATTCAAATCCTGCTTTTCACCGCCACGTTCGCCACGACCCTCCTGGCGGGGGCCCTGCAGCAGGGAGTGAATCCGCGGGCGGAGCCCCTTTCCCTGTGGAAGGGGATCCCGTTTTCCCTGGCCCTTCTGTTCATCCTGGGGGCCCACGAGTTCGGTCACTATGCCATGGCCCGCCGTCACGGCATCGACGTGACGCTGCCCTATTTCATCCCCGCCCCGTCGTTCATCGGGACCTTCGGGGCCTTCATCTCGATGAAGTCCCCCATCCCGGACCGCCGCGTTCTCCTGGACGTCGGCGCAGCCGGCCCCCTGGCGGGGCTGATCGTCTCCGTCCCGATCCTTCTCCTGGGGCTGTACCTGTCCGACATGACGACGGCCTCCACCCCGGAAGGACAGGGCATTGCCCTGGGCAGCTCTCTCCTCTTCTCCCTCCTGACCTGGCTCGTTCACGGCGCCACCCCCGACGAGATGAACCTGGTTCTCCATCCCATTGCCTTCTCCGGCTGGATCGGTCTTCTCGTGACCAGCCTGAACCTGCTGCCGGTGGGGCAACTGGACGGAGGGCACGTGGCCTACGCCGTCCTGGACCGGAGGCAAAGGGCACTGTCCACGGCCGTCGTGGCGGGGCTTTTGATCCTGGGGCTCATGGGGTGGACGGGCTGGCTCGTCTGGGGGGCCATCCTGATGGTCCTGGGAATCCATCACCCGCCGGTGGCGTTCGACTGGATCCCGCTGGACCGGCGCCGGCGCGCCATCGGCTGGATCACCCTGGCGCTGTTCGTGGCGACCTTCATCCCTGCCCCATTCAGCGGCTTCTAGGTCAGGATCCCCTCTTCCCGGAAACTGAAGAACCGGTTCTCTCCCACGATCAGGTGGTCATGGATGAGGATGTCCAGGGCCCGGGCGGTCTCCTGAAGCGTCCGGGTCAGGCGGACGTCCGCGTCGGAGGGCTGCACGTAGCCGGAGGGGTGGTTGTGGACGAGGATGAGGGCCGACGCCTTGCGCTTGAGGGCGCTTTCCAGGACCTTCCGCGGATAGACCACGGCCTGGTTGACGATGCCTTCCTGGATGGTCTCGATGTCGATGATGCGGTTCCGGGCGTCCAGGTAGACCACGGAGAAGCGTTCGTCCTTGAGCCCCCCCATGCTGGTGCGGCAGAAGTCGAGGAGTTCCGCCGTGCAGGTGACCTGCGGCTTTTCGGCGGCCTTCTGGCGCAGGTAGAGGGAGGCCAGGTCCTTGACGAGCTTCACCAGGATCGCCGTGTGGGGACCGACCCCCTTGCAGGCCTCCAGATCCGCCAGGTCGGCGTCCAGAACCGCCCGGAAGCTCCCGAAGGCCTTCAGGAGCTCCTTCGCCAGGGGCTTCACGTCTCCCTGGGGAATTCCGAAGAACAGAAGCAGTTCCAGGGCCTCGTAGTCGTGAAACGCCTCGATGCCCGCCTCAACGTACCGCTCTTTGAGGCGCTGGCGGTGTTTCTTGTGATGGGGGTCGGGCGCGGAATCCTTCATGGGGTCCAGATGCCGTGATCCATGGTGCGGCATCCCCTGCCGCGGCGGTGCCGGCCGTTCGTCTACATGGCCGTTTCGCTCCCGCTGCGTTGGAGATATGGCCCGGGTCGCCCCGGGGATTCCCTTTCTCAGCCCAGGTTCGCGTTCACGAAGTCCCAGTTGACGAGCTTGTCGAGGAAGGCGGCCAGATAGTCGGGGCGGCGGTTCTGGAAATCCAGGTAGTAGG
>JBFYYH010000258.1:0-4150 GCA_041310125.1 Syntrophaceae bacterium
ATCTATGCAGGCCCGTTCTCGCCGGTGCCTGGGCCATTTGTGTCTTCCTCCTACCATGAACTGCAAGATTTCAATGACATAGTGGATTCCAAAGAGAAATTGTGGTAATAAAGGGCCACAAGTGAACGGCAGTTTGAAAAGTTCCGTTGTCGCCGCGTGTCACCGCCTGCGGCGGAGGACACGCGGCCGGAGCGGTCGAACCATCGGAAACGAATTTTCGTCGGCCCACCGCTCAGCCACGGTCCCGTGGGGCATCAAAAGGAGAAGTCTCATGAGCACTAAACATTTCGTTCGGCTATCTGATGCACTCCGAAGTCTTGCGACCGATCAGGCGACAGCCGGCGACCCCATCAAACGCATGTTCCTTTTTGACGGGCAGCACGTTTCGGCAAACGTCTCGATTCTCGATGACGCTTGCGACGCGATTCACGTTCAGTCGTCTCACGACGAACTGGTGCTGATTCTCGATGGTGATTGTGGGTTCCGTGTCGGAGAGGAAACCAAGCGAGTATCGAGTGGCGACCTGATCTTTATCCCCCAAGACACGGTTCATGGACCAATCATCGACAATGGTCGAATCGTCTTGTTATCGGTTTTTGCGCCATTCTTCGATCGTGCGAGGAAAAACATACGGTGGTCAAGGGATGCCTTCGCTTGACGCCCAACCCCTCGTTGCACCGGACCCGCTGCGGCGGGCTGGCGAACTACATTAATGCCGTGTTTGCCGCCTCTTATGCAGTATTCATTGTGTCTCAGCGGTACTGTCAATCATGACTTCATAGGTGTCGCCAATAACCGGCAGACTTCATTTCTTCTGCCATCCGGCCTGAGCAGTATGGGTTGAAATCTGCTACGCGAGCGCACCGGTCTCGGTTATTGACTTCAATAAAAATACTTCATGCGCCTGCTTGCCTTGGCGCTTGCTCACGACGGCCAGACGCCGCCCGGCGCGTGAAAACGCGTTCTAACGCATTTTTGTCAGGTGGGACGACGAAGACATGGGTTCAAACGCTGATTGCTTCAGGCCTCGCCTTGGTTTCAAGTATGTTGCCGAGGTTGGAAATAGGGTTGGAAATGCTGGGAGAGGGTACGAAAAAAGGGCTACGATAAAGACCGCAACCCTTCGTATTTATTATTGGCGTCCCCACGGGGAGTCGAACCCCGGTTACCGGCGTGAAAGGCCAGTGTCCTAGGCCACTAGACGATGGGGACGTGTATGGAACCCCTGTCCGAAAAGGCCGCTCGTGGAGGTCGGCCTGCGTTTCCTCGAAAAGGTCGACCTTATATAATGGGGGCGCGGGGATGTCAAGCGACAAAAACAGCAAGAACGGAAACAGAGGAAGATGCGAATACAAATTGTCTCAAAAAGAATATCCCTCTGCGGGTACTTGAAAAGCAGAGGGGCCCGGCGGGACCGCGGTCAGTCGAATACGACCGGTTCGCGCAGGATCGCTTCCCGTGCCTTCCAGGCGAGCGCCGCCGTTTCGGCGTGGGTCTCCTTCAGGGAGCCGATCTGCCGGAGGTTGTCGGCGGTTCTCATGATGAGCATGGCCAGGTCTCCGTCGGTGATTCCCGTCTTCCGGACGATCCAGTTCCATTCCCCTCCCGTGGCCCATTCATGGATCACCGCGGCAGGCCAGAGGTAGAGAGGGGCGACGGGGAAACCGCCCGCCTTCAACCGCTCCGAGAGGTCCGCGAGGGCCTTTACCACACGGTCATGGGAACGGCTCAGGCGGCGGGGCAGCTCCTTCCGGATTAGGGGAAGATCCTGGTCTCCGTCATAGACGAAAGGGGCGACCACGGCCGCCAGGAGCCGCTCGTCATCCCGGGGGAGAACCCCCTTGCGGAGGGACTCGGCGACGAGGAGGGGCTGGTCGAGGCGGAGCTTGGACGCCCAGATCCCGTTTTCCGTCAGCCGGTCGTCCTCGCCGACGAACCCCTCCTCCCGGAGGAAGAGGAGGTGTCTCTGGAAGTCGGCCCAGAGATCGGTTCTTTCTTCGGCGGCTGCCGGCGCCGTTTTGTGCCGACGCTGCCAACTGGCCAGGGAATTCTCGAAAATCACCCGGATGTCTTCCGGCGTCTGGGAGAGGAGGAGGTTGAGGACCATCGAGAAGTCGCTCCGGATGCGGCTTGCGATCGCTTCCGGCTTTTTCAGGAGCAGCTTCCGGATGTGGATCAGATCCATGAAACGCCCGGGCACGGCGAGCATGAAGCCCACCCGGTCCTTCCCCCGGCGGCCCGCCCTGCCGGTCATCTGGTGGAATTCGGTCCCGGAGAGTGGGGAGAATTCATGGCCGTTGAAGAGGTCCGAGTTCATCAGGACGATGGTCCGGGCGGGGAAATTGACGCCCGCCGCGACGGTGGAGGTCGCGAAGATCGCCCGCAGCTGCCCCTTCTTCATCAGCGTTTCCACCAGGAACTTCCAGGCGGGGAGCTGCCCTCCGTGGTGGGCGGCCACGCGCGCCGTCCGCAGGGCGTAAATCTGCCGGTGGTCCTGCAGGAAGGGAAACCGTTCCAGAAGTTCTTCCATCTCCGCCGGGGGGCCGCCCTCGGTTTCCTGTATCGGTCGGCAGGAGGAGAGGGCCGCGTCGCAGTCCAAGCGGGACTTGAGAAAAAAGATCGCCGGCAGCAGATGATATTTTGCCAGGACCTCCATCATCTCCCCGAACGGGGGGCCTCCCCGATCCCGGCGGCCGTGAGAGCGGCCGTCGGCGAAGTCGCCGACCTTCCCGAAAAGGCGGTTCCCTTCCACCAGGGGCATCAGCCGGCCGGAGGGGTGGAGAAAAAGGGGGTACAGGGGCACGGGTCTCTTCTCCTCCCGGATGACCCGGCAGGGTTTCCCCCGGATCGAGGAGAGCCAGTCGGCGATCTCCTCCCCGTTGCCGATCGTGGCCGAGAGGAGGAGGAGGTTGATCCGGGCCGGGAGGTAAATCATGATCTCCTCCCAGACGACTCCGCGGTCGCGGTCCCCGAGGAAGTGCGCCTCGTCGAGGATGACCAGGTCGCAGTTCAGGTTCACCCCGCTGTGCATCGCGTCGTAGAGCTGGTTCCGGAGGATCTCGGTGGTGCCGACGAGGATGGGGGCGTCGGTGTTCTCCTTTGTGTCGCCGGTTACGATGCCGACGTTCACCGCGTCGAAGCGATCGCCGAACTCGACCCATTTGGCGTTGGTCAGCGCCTTCAGCGGGGAGGCGTACCAGCAGCGGCCGCCCCTGCGGAACACCAGACGGATCGCCTCTTCGGCGATCCAGGTTTTTCCGGAGCCGGTCGGGGCCGTCACGAGGCAATCGGCGTCCCCGATCGCCTCGAGGGCGGCCAGCTGGAAGGGGTCCGGCCGGAACTCCGCCTGCGGAGGTTTGCCGATCTTTGCGAAAACCGGCTTCAGCGCCGGGTCCGCCTCCGGCTTCATCCGGGGGGCGGCGGGCCGGGAGGGACCGCCCTTCGGGAAACGGCCCGCCGGGCCTCTTCCCTGTGGCTTTCGGTTTCTTCCCGGGATTTTTCTGCGGGGGCTCGGTTCACGGGTCATGGCGGTGCTTACCACAGAACCGCGGCGGCGTAAAGGCGGGACAAGCGGGGAGACGCGCTTGCGGTTCCTGCGGCACGTCCGAACGACCCGTCCACCGTCCAAACCCGCCGCACCGGACCGATTCCAATCGAACCCCCCATTCCGATCCTCTCCCCGGGGGAGGCCTCCGCATCCGCTTTCTTCAGCGGCCGGTGGGCTGTTTCGGGATGCGCCCCGTGGTGATGCACTCCGAACGGAGGTGCCGCCCGAGGATCCGCTCGTACATACGGCCAATCTCCAGGACGCGGTCCACATCCACCCCGGTGTCGATCCCCATTTCGTCCATCATCACCACCATGTCCTCCGTGGAGGAGAGGCCGACGATGTTGGGATCGGCGTAGTAGTATTTCCCGGTGCCCGCCACCGGGCAGCCGTCCACGAAGTTGGCCGGTTGTCCCCCCGTGCCGCCGAGGGTGGATTCGAAATGAGTGATCCCCGCCTGAAGTGCCGCCAGCACGTTGGCGAGGCCCCAGCCGCGGGTCACGTGGAAATGGGCGATGTGCAGGTTCGGATCCGGCATGGCGTCCATGACCATGGAGAAATACTCGAACACCTTGTTCGGGGGCGCCGAGCCGTCGTGGTCGG
>JBFYYH010000259.1:0-6178 GCA_041310125.1 Syntrophaceae bacterium
AGTCAGAAGCGAATGGAGGCCCCCCAGTAGACCCTCCTGTCCCGGTTTCCTTCGGCGGCTACGACGCAGGTCAGTGCCTTGGCCAGTTCGACGTAAAGGGAAAGATACCTTCCCATCCCCATTCTCAAGCCCAGCCCAGCGGAAGCAGCGGACTCCGAGGAGGAGAATCCAGCCGACGACCTCTGGTAGACGATGCCGGTGTCGTAGAAGCCGTATCCGGTGTAGGAAACAAAACCGCCCGGGAACAGGTCGCTGTAACGCAGCTCTATTTTCATGGCCGCGCCGTGGTCTCCCACCAGTTCTGAGGGGTCGTAGCCGCGGCCGAACTGCTCGCCGCCGAAACTGTAGAGCTCGGAGGAGAGAAGATCGGTCCAAGCGTACTGCGCGTTGACGGCCGCAAGCAGCGACCAGTTCTTCGTCAGCGATTGAAGCCGCGCCGCGTACAGGGCCGCGTTGGTGAAATCGACCCGGCCGTTGAGGCGCGAAAGCAGCGGATCCTGGTTCTCCGACGCGCCCAGCCCGTCGATCCCCTGGCTCAACTCGATGTCAAGAAGGTTAACGCCGCCCCACATGTCGGCCCGGTCATAGGTAGCACCCAGCCGGAAGGTCCGGATCCGATCGCGCGTGTCCTGGATGCCGAAAATTCGGGTCTTCCCGTCATGGGAGGCGATGCTGCCGCGCAGGGAAAGGTTCTCAGCCCGGCTGCGGATCAGTGGATAACTGTAGGTCAGCGAGCCGGATCGGGACGAGGTTTCGAGGTTCAGCGGGATGAAGGCCAACTCTTCAGGTTCGGATTCGACGGCGGAGAGCGACAAGGTCAATTTGCCGCCGTTCGATCCAATATTTTCGTCGTGCGAAAGGGAGAGAAAGGCGAGTTCCCCGGACTCGCTGGCCACGAATCTGAACCGGGTGCTTTCCTGAAGATCCAGGGCCGAATTGAGCCCGATGTCGCCGGAAAGTCTCCAGGGTCCGAGCGACTTGCCGCCCCGATTGTCCAGAGACAGCCCTCCATCAACCCTGCGCTGGCTGAATTGGACGGTCAGTTCGGAGGCGCCGTGCTCCGTCGGAGAGGGCTTGATCACGGCCTTGGCGAAAGCGCCCGGCAGGTCGTTCATCAGCAGCAGATAGCGCTCCAGCACCTTGCTGGTGAGCGGGCGGTCCCGCTGGATCTGTTCCGCATAGCGCTCCACCAGCTTTCGCCAGTCTGCCTCCACTCCCTCAACGGTCACGCGGTCGATATAGCCCTCGATCGCCCTCAAACGGACATCGCCGTTTTCGATCGTCTGGGCGGGAACTACGATCCGCGACAGGATATAGCCATCGTTTCGGTATTTCGCCGTGAGCGTCGAAGCGATCTGATAGATCTCGGCGAGCGTCACCTCCGCGCCCAGACGGCTTCGGTAGCCGGATAGCAGATCGCTTTCGGGATAGACGGTCGCGTCTTCGATCTTCAGGCGGGTCAGCTTAAACCGGATCTTCTGCGCATTCGGCGGCGCCGGCTGGTCCGCTTCCGGAACGACGATCCGAGCCGGCTGGTCGGCGCGGATCTTTGGCTCCGGTTGGAACTGCTGTTCGATTTGGCCCGGCTGGACGGTTCCCGGCAAAGTAGCCGCCTGCACCGCTGCACTGCAGAGGATCACCAACCCTAAAACAGACAGAGTACCCGCGATGAATTGTTTCATAGTCGAATGACGGCCTTCCGGAAGAGGTTGGAATAAGCGAAAACAGGTTCTTGTTCAACGGCAACGCGGCCGTTTCTGCATCGACTGGAACGTCAATTACAACTGAGAATGAACGCTGCGCTGAAAGTTGATGGTTGTTTGAGGGAATGAAGGTATCACGCTGTCCTCCACGATCGCGGGTTCATGGGATTGCATTCGTTATTTGCTTTGTTATGAAGGTATAAAAAGAGCTTGTTACTGTCAAGGTGATTCAATAGAAGATTTCTGCAGATTTGAAAAGACAATTCGAACGGTCTCTTTGTAAAGACATGGGTGTATCTTGCTTCTATTTCAGTAGCGAGCGGAGCGCCTGGGGGATCTCTTCGGAACCGACGTAGGTCTTTTTCCCCTGCGGGCCGACGATGACGCAGGTGGGTGTCGCCTTGACCCCATCCTCCTTCAGAAAATCGCCGAAGATCTTCACAACAGGCGCCGTGTCGAACGGCTGGCGGGGAAGCCCTTTCTTCTTGAGGAAGGCCTCGAGCGCCTCTTTTCCCTGGACGTTCTTGCCGGCCGCTTCGTAGAGGGCGGCCCGGGCCGCCGCAGCCTGCGGGAAATCCCTTTTTGCATTCAGCATCGAGAGAAAATAGCCCATGTAGAGGACGGTCTCCCTGTGGACCGGCGTGTCGATGAAGGTGACGCGGATGAGGTTCTTCTCCACGAGCTCCGTGATGAGCGCCATGACCTCCGTCTCCTCTTCCTGGCAGGGTCCGCAGAAGTAGTCCGTATAGAGCCGGACCTGGACGGGACCCGTTCCGAATGCGGGGAGAAGGGGCGGTTCGCCTCCGTACGCGATCCTCGCCGACCCGGAGAAGAAAAGCAGGAAGAAGAGGAGCCCGGCCGCCGCGGCGAGCGCCGTGAGGGTTTTCCTGGACCGTTCGAAGTTCACGGCGAGGCCGAGGAAGACCGTGGCGGCGAAGCCCAGGCAGTAGTCGCAGTAGACGTCGCTGCGGATCTGGTAGCCGATCAGGAAGAGTTCCCCTCCCGCCCCGAAAGCGAAAAGGAGCAGGCAGAGGAGGGTTTTCCGCATCAGGGCGAGGACAAGGATCGTCGCCATGTAGAAGATCCCCAGGTATTGGAGATCCACCCCGAGAATCGCCCCCTTCAGGGAACTGCAGGAGCCGTAGCAGGTGATGTAGGCGATCGTCACGGCCATGCCGGCCAGGGTGAGCAGGAGGGTCAGGAGACGTCGATGCCGGGACAGAAAATGCTTCATGAATGAGGGAACCTCCCGAATTTCGGATTGGGTTGTTTTTTATCCTTTTCCCCTGTTGACCGTCAAGGATTTTGTCAAAGCGATGCACCACGGAGAGAAGACAAAAGCCTGCTTCCTATGACCACAGTTACCTGATCAATAGCGGAACCGACCGTTTTCGTAGATGACGACCCGCTCGCCGGTCGCCAGGTGCGCCGTGACCGTTTTCGGCTCCGTGTTCACCAGGTCCCAGTGGAGGGCGGAGTCGTTGAAGCCGAATTTTCGTTTGAGCGACCGGGTCATCTCGGCGGGATTTCCGGCATAGGTGTCGGTGTAGGAGGCGCCCACCGCGATGTGGCAGTTTCCATGTTCTCCGCCGAAATTTTCGTCGAAGAGGGTGTCGGCCATGAACCGGTCGATCCGCGAAAAGCGCCGGTCCGTCAGGGAAAACTCGCCGAGCCTGCCGGCCCCCGGATCCATCCGGAGCTGCTGGATGGTGAAGGCCTCCCCGGTTTCGGCGCTGATTTCCGTTACGGCGCCCTTCGCGAAGGTGAGGCGGACGCCCTCCACATAATTGCCGCTCCGGAACGAGGGGAGGTTCGCGAAGTAGGTCCCCTCTGTGCCGCGCCAGTCCGGGGAGACGAAGAGCTCGAAGCTCGGGATGTTGTGTCCGGAGATGCCCAGCCATTTCCGGGCGTTCCCCGGCGTGATCCGGAGGTCGCAGCGGGCGGATTCGACATGGAAAAAAGCGGTCTTCAGGCCGCCCAGCCAGCGCTTGATGGCGGCCGCGTTCCTGCGGATGGCCTCCCATTCGCCCACCGGGTCCTCCCGGTCGAGGTAGCAGGCCCGGACGATCTGTTCCGCGTAGGCTTCGGGGCCGATGCGGGCCTGCGCGGCGAGCTCCTCCGTCGGCAGGGTGCAGAGGGTCCAGCCGTAGAATCCCTCCTGTTCCCGCTTCTGGAGGATGTCGCGGAGCGGCTTTCGCGCGACGAGGACCTTTCCTATCCGCGCCGGATCGACGTCCCGGAGGTGGGTCAGGGAATCCGGCGCGTGCAGATAGATCCGCCCGTTGAGGTTTCCGCAGAGCTCCTTTTCTCCCGGGGGGTGAAAGACCATCTGCCGCGCGTCAGCCTCCCCATAGAAGGAGCGCTCCATGGGGACGGTGGGGCCCATCCTCTGCACCGGGTTCATCCCGGCGGCGAGAATCTCCCCGTAGAGGATCTCCGCGAGGCGGAGGGCGGTGCGGTCGTACTGGATCAGGATCACGTCCCGCTTGCGGAAACGCCCCCTTCGGGCCGTCCGGAGTCCCCAGAGGAGGACGGCGGCGTATTTCTCCAGTTGCGGTTCACTGAGCATCCGGTTCCATCTCCGTTCCCGGGGCGCCCTTTGCATCCCGGCCCCAGCCTGTTCATCGGGTCGGTCTCCCCTTGTTTTTTGCCGGAAAGCCGACGCGGAGGTTGCGTCCAAGCGGCCGGACCCGCGCCGGAAGTGATCTCAGAGGCGTCTTTCGATGATGTAGTCGGCGACCGCGAAGAGCGCCGTCTTGGCTTCCGAATCGGCAAAGGGGGCCAGCAGCTCCTTGGCCTCGTCGATGCACGCTTTCGCCTTGGCCAGGGCATAGCCGATGCCGTCGTGGCGCTGGATCAGGGCCATGATCGCGCGGGTCGCCCCTTCATCCTTCTCCTCGATCCCCTTGCGGATGAAGGCCCGCTCTTCCGCTGTGCCCTTTTTCATGGTCCGGATGAGGGGGAGCGTGAGTTTCCCCTCCTTGAGGTCCTGGCCGATCGCCTTGCCGAACTCCTCCTCTTGGGCCACGTAGTCGAGGGTGTCGTCCGTGATCTGGAAGGCGGTGCCCAGCCTCATCCCGAAGCGGGTCAGGGCCTCGATCCTGCTGTCCGGGGCGTTCCCGAGAATCCCCCCGATGGCGCAGGCGGCCGAGATCAGGATGGCGGTCTTTTTTTCGATGATCGATAGGTATTCCTTTTCGGTGATGTGGGTGTCGCCCGCCTTCATGAGCTGGAAAACCTCCCCCTCCGACATCGTGTTGGTGGTGGTGGAGAGGAGTTTCAGGATGGCCTGGTTTCCGTCGTCGGTCATCAGTTTGAAGGATTTCGAATAGAGGAAGTCCCCGACCAGAACGCTGGCTGCGTTTCCCCAGACCCGGTTGGCGGAAGGTTTCCCCCGCCGGGTGTCCGCGCCGTCGATCACGTCGTCGTGCAGCAGGCTCGCCGTATGGATGAATTCGATGATGGCCGAAAGGGGGTAGCGGCGCTCTCCACGGTAATCGCAGAGGTCCGCTGTCGCCAGAAGCAGGAGGGGTCGGAAACGCTTGCCGCCGCCGCCGACCAGGTGCTGGATGATCTCCGGGATGAGCCGGACCTCCGAACGGAGGTACATCTCCATGTGCTCCTCGACCCGCTTCAGGTCGCCGCCGTAGTGGCGGAAGACATCCTGTATCTGCATGGCAAAAGGTCCCCGGTCTCCGAATTGAATGCATTTGCGGCTTGTCAAGCGGGGGTCACTATAATGGATGCCCCTGAAAATGTCAAACCGAGACCGGGTGAATATCACGATCCCTACACAGAATGGACATTTTTCGACCCCGCTCCTCCTCGTTTCGCTGCGAAGACGAAACTCGCGTTCGCACTGTAACAGCTGTCTTTGCCTGCGCAAAAGCTTCGGGGGAGGAGCGCCATGCTCTCTCCGAAAAATCTCCAAGGCGCGCTTTCAGGATCCGATCTGGACTTTGTGCAGAGCGCTTCAATTATGCTCGTCTGCCGGCCCGGATTTGCGTTTGACGGGGGGCGGCATCCGTATTATATTGCCGCCGCAATTCCGGCCCCCCTGGCTTTACCGTGGCGAAGGCAGAGGGGGATTTTATTTGGGGAGGGGCCGGCAGCGTCCAGAGGGTTTAGGGTCCGGCGCCCTTTGCCTGTCGAAGAAAGCCTGAACGGGCGAAACGCAGCGGGCTGGTCCTGCAGGCCGCAACAAGAGGAGAAAGGGTTTATGAGCGAGCGGATCGAGGCGGCGGTCGAATGTTTTCGGGAAGGCTTCAGCTGTTCCCAGGCGATCCTTTCCACGTACGGCGGCGAATTCGGCCTGGAGAAGAAGACGGCCCTCCGGGCGGCGGCCGGCTTGGGCGCGGGGATGGGCCGCCTCGGCGAGGTCTGCGGGGCGGTCACGGGTGCCCTGGTCGTGATCGGGCTCAAGTACGGCCACACGGAGGCGAAGGACAAGGAGACGAAGGACAAGACCTATGCCC
>JBFYYH010000260.1:0-5927 GCA_041310125.1 Syntrophaceae bacterium
ATGAAGCGATCGGCAGACCGAGGCTGTTTAGCAAGATAATATAACACGCGATACTGGCAATGACGACAAAAAGCGTCCGGACCCCTTCCCCGTCCGGCCAGGGGATTGCGAAATCCACTCCCCGTATCGTCCAGGACTTCAGGGCAAGTCCGCTTCCGCATACGAGGAGCAGAATGCCGACGACCATCGGGAAGGTTTGGGGCGGCAGTTTATGCGGTGTGCCACTGGTGATCAATGTCGATGCGTAGATGATAAGGATGCCGAACAGGGCGACGCCACACCCCACAACAATATCGGCGACTCTTTGTGTCTTCACAATCACCTCCCCATGGGCTGGAAAAAACTATTTCCCCTTGCTGTGCAAATACCGGCCGTCCGCTTCAGCGATGGATCCCTGAGCGTCTCCATGTTCATAATCGGACTGGCTGTCCCTCAGGGAAGACCCCCCATTTGCTTGCGGATCATGGGCTTGATCCCGCCGTTCTCCAGAATGGCGATTACATCAGGAGAGAGGGGCTGAACCGGAATGACGGCGTCGCTGGTCCGGTTGACCACCTTCCCCGCCTCCGAGTCCACGCCCAGCATATTATCCCTTTCTGCCAGTTTTGCAATACCCGGACACATACCCGGACACAGAAAAAACCGACCTGCAAACCCTCTCCGTGACGACCCAAAGGATATTGGGGCTTCCGATCGGCCATGCGTCCGCGAGGAAAAGAGGCCGTGAATTCGCGGCCCAAGATCTCAGCCCTCCGGCAGGACGCGTTTCCTCGGCGGGATCCGGTAGATCTCTTCGTGGCGCTGGTGGTGGATGAGCCCCATCGCCTCCCGGGTAACGATGAGGTAGTAGAGACGGGTCCGGACATGCTCCCGCTGCCGATTGTAGGCGCGGATTCTGTCATTGATCCCGCGGATGCGCCGGAGGCGCTCGTCCCCGGCGGACGCCGATCGAGCGAAGGCCTGGCTTCCGCCTTCATCGCCGAGCCCCGGGAGAGACGTCTCCTCCTCAATCTCGCGCTCGATCTTCCGCAGCTTCGCGAAAGCCTCTTCCAGAAGTTCCCCGGCGCGCGCCAGAATGGCCGCTCGCTCCCGCAGCACCTCCTCCTGGAGGATGTCCTGCGTCGTTTTCCTCGTGTGGATCATGCCCGCTGCACCTTCCCCTTTAACCCCGGATGCACCTCCGGTTTCGGACCCGCAGATCCCTTCCGCCGACCGTTCCGACCGGCCTGAGAGGGGCGAAAAGGATCATCAGCGGATCGATCTCCGGAAGTTTTCTGCAAGCCGGAGGGATATATATCACAAAGATCCCGGCCATGAAAAATCAATTGCGTTTTGGCGGAGACTGAACGAAATTTATAATCACATGTCCCGTTTTTCTGGAAGAGGGCTCCGGTGCGGACTGGCCTGCAGAAACGGGACAGGAGAGGTTGTCCGCCCGGCCCTGGGTTCCCATGGATCGAGGGAACGGACAACCTTCAGGCGTCAAGGGGGAGGGCATGAAGATTTTCATCACGGGCGGCACCGGTTTTGTCGGAACGACCCTGACCCGCGTTCTCTCGGAACAGGGCCACGAAATCACCCTGCTGACCCGGCCTTCCGAACGGGTCGAACCCGGCCGGAGCGGGGTCTTCGAATTCCGCTACCCGGCGATCGACCAAGCCCTGGGGGAAATTTTGGGATAGGCCATCCGGCATCTGGAACCTTCCCCTGCCGCTGCGGCGCCGTCTCCATCCGTTGCCGCATTTGCCTTGACAAGCCCGGGGAATCCTGTTAGCAAACGGCACAAGACCCTGGAATGCTATCATTTTCCAGGGCTGTCTCGCCCTCCGGCGCAGCGGAGCCTCCCTATGGACCTGAAAACCGAAGTGTTGATCATCGGCGGCGGCGCGACGGGGACCGGAATCGCCCGCGACCTCTCCCTGCGCGGCATCCCCAGCCTGCTCGTCGAAAAGGGGGACTTCACCTCCGGCGCCTCCGGACGCAACCAGGGGCTTCTCCACAGCGGCGCCCGCTATGCCGTCCACGACCCGGAGGCCGCCCGGGAGTGCATCACCGAAAACCGGATCCTCCGGCGGATCGCCCCCCACTGCATCGAGCCTTCCGGCGGCCTGTTCGTCTCCCTTCCCGAGGACGGTCCCGAGTACCGGTCGACCTTCATCCGGGCCTGCGAGGCGGTCGGGATAGAAACCGTGCCCCTCTCCCCGAGGGAGGCCCTTTCGCTGGAACCGAGGCTCAATCCCTCGCTCATCGGGGCGGTCCAGGTCCCCGACGGGGCGATCGACCCCTTCATGCTCGTCGTCGAAAATGCCCGCGACGCCGAATCCCGCGGGGCGCGCTTCCTCCTCCACACGGAGGTCGTCGGTTTGATCCGGAGCGGGAGGAAGATCGCCGGGGTGCGGGTCCGGGACCGGATCACCGGGGATGAATACGCGGTTTCCGCGCCGTGGGTGATCAACGCCACCGGCGCCTGGGCCGGCCGGATCCTGGAGATGGCGGGCCTGAAGATCGGCATCGCTCTCTCCAAGGGTTCGATGCTGATCACCAACACCCGCCTGAGCGAGCGGGTGATCAACCGCTGCCGCCCCCCCTCGAACGGCGACATCATCGTCCCGAACGACACGGTCTCCATCCTCGGCACGACCTCCCTGCGGTCGAAGGATCTCGATCATTACGAGGTGACGCCGGAGGAGGTCTCTTTCCTGGTCGAAGAACTCTCCCGGATGATCCCCGAGGTCAAGGAGGAGCGGTTCACCCGGGCCTACGCCGGCGTCCGGCCTCTCGTGCAGTCGGCCGAGGCCTGCGATGACCGGGCGATCAGCCGCGGTTTCACCCTGCTCGACCACGGAAGCTGCGACGGCCTGGAGGGACTCTTCACGATCACCGGCGGCAAGCTCGTCACCTACCGGCTCATGGCGGAAAGAACGGCCGATCTCCTCTGCGAAAAGATGGGGATCGAGGTCCCCTGCCTCACCCATCTCCAGCGCCTTCCCGGGGCCGGCATGGGAAACGCCCTGCGGGACCGCCTCCTCCGGCTCCGGCGGCAGACTCCCGCGGCGCGGGGGGAGATTCTCTGCGACTGCGAACTGGTTCCCCGGGAGGCGGTGGATGCGATTCTCCGGGAGGGCAAGGTTCGGGAGCTCCAGGATATCCTCCACCGGACCCGCCTCGCCAAGGGGACCTGTCAGGGGGGGTTTTGCGTCTACCGCCTCCTCGGCGTCCTCAACGAACTGCACAAGGGGGAAGAGGACGGCGGCTCCAACCGGACGCTGAAGGCCTTTCTCGAGGAGCGCTGGAAGGGGATCCGCCCCGTCCTTTGGGGGACGTCTCTCAAGGAAGAGGAGCTGATCGAGTCGATCTACCGGGGGCTTTTCAACCTCGCAGCCGAAGAGAGCGAACGGCCCGGCGGAGGCGACCCATGAAGCGATGGGATCTGATCGTCATCGGAATGGGGCTCGCCGGACTGACGGCGGCGCGGACGGCCATGGAGATGGGGGCGAAGGTCCTCGTCGTCGGCCGGGGGATCGGTTCGCTCTCCCTTTTCGGTAACACGATCGACGTCCTGGGAGAGCTGAACCCAGAAACAGAGATGGAATCGGGGATCCGGGGTTGGATCGCCGCGCATCCCGACCACCCCTACGCCCGGACGGGCGCCGAGGGGATCGTCGAGGCGCTGAATGCTTTCCGGACCCTCTTCCCGCCCCCCTACGCCTTCGCCGCAATCGACGGAAGAAACAGCCTCGTTCCCACCGGCGCAGGGACCCTGCGCCCCACCTATCTTCTCCCCGTCACGATGGCCGCAGGCGCCTCGATGAGGCGGGAGGAAACCCTGATCGTCGGGCTCCGGGGCTTTAAGGATTTTCAGGGCGACACGGTCTCCCTCCACCTGCGCTGCCGGGGGGTGACCGTTTCCCTGCCCCGATACGGCCTGGAAGGCGCGACCGCCCTCGCCCTCGCCCGGCTGATGGACGAAGCGCCCTTCCGGGAAGGTCTGGGCGAAATGATCCGGCAACAGATGGCGGGGGAAAAGTTCATCGGGATCCCCGCGGTCCTCGGGCTGAAGGATCCGGCCGGGGTTCTCAAAACGCTGGAGGCGATCACCGGGGCAAGGGTCTTCGAGATCCCGATGCTCCCGCCGTCGATCCCGGGCACTCGGATCTTCCACCGCTTCCGGGAGGCGCTGATCGCCGGCGGAGCCGCCTTTCACATGGGGCATCCCGCGACCGGCGCGGCCGTGGAGAACGGGCGCTGCACGGAAATCTACGCCGAGAACCCGCCCCTGACCAGCACCTACCGGGCCGACCGCTTCATCCTGGCCAACGGGCGTTTCCTGGGAGGCGGCCTCTGGGCGGAGATGAACCGGATCCGCGAGCCCCTGTTCAACCTCCCGGTCTTCCAGCCGGGGTCGCGGGGGGAGTGGTTCCGGGAGAAGTTCTTCCAGCCCGAGTCGCACCCGATCCACCGTTCGGGAATCCTCACCGACGCGGATCTCCGGCCGGTCGATGAGGAGGGGCGGGTGATTCTGCGGAATGTTTGGGCTGCGGGCTCCATCCTCGCCCACCACCAGGCAATCGAGGAGCATTCGCGGGAAGGGATCGACATCGCCACGGGTTTTCTGGCTGCGAGGAGGGCCCTTTCCGCATGACGACCGGAAACGCTAACCGCACGCCTGCGCGAACCTTTCCGGACGTCTGCGTCCGCTGCGCGACCTGCATGGCGGTCTGCCCGGTCTCCCGCGTAACGCCCCGCTTCCCGGGGCCGAAGCAGGCCGGGCCCGGGGCGCAAAGGTTCCGCTCCGCCTCCGAGGCCTCCGTCGACGACTGGATCGAACTCTGCACGAGCTGCCATCTCTGCGACACGGTCTGCCCGGCCGGGGTTCCCATCTCCGAACTGAACCTGATGGCGAAGGCGAAGTTCCTCGACGAGCGGGGGAGAACCTTCCGGGACTGGCTCCTCGTCCGGAGCGACCTGTTCGGCGAACTGGCCGCCCGCTTCTCCGGGATCGTCAATCCCCTGATGAAAAACGGCGCGATCCGCTGGCTGCTCGACCGCCTGCTCGGGATCGACCGGCGGCGCGACCTTCCCGGCTACGAGTACCCCACCTTCCGCCAGTGGTTCCGCACGAGGCCGGCCCCGGAAGACCGCAAACCGGAGGTCGCCTACTTCTACGGCTGCTTCACGAACACGAACGAGACGGACGTGGGCAAGGCCGCCGTGGCGCTTCTCGAGGCGCACGGGTTTAAGGTGACCGTGCCTCCCCAGCGCTGCTGCGGCATCCCCCGCCTCGGGATCGGGGATCTCCGCGGGGCAAAGGAGATGGGTGAGCGGAACCTCGACCTGCTCCTCCCGACGGTCCGCCGGGGGATTGACATCGTCTTTTCCTCGACGAGCTGCGGCCTGATGCTCCGCCACGAGTACGGCCGCCTCCTTGAACTTCCCGGCGCGGGGGAGCTGGCGATGCGCCTCTTCGATCTCTGCGAATTCCTCGCCCGGGTGCGCGGGGAGGGCGAATCGGTTGTGCGCTTCCGTCCCCTCCCGATGAAGGCCGCCTATTTCGCCCCCTGCCACCTCCGCTCCCTGAACATCGGCCTTCCCGCCCTGGAGCTGCTCCGCTTCGTGCCGGAGCTCGACATCCGCGTGATCGAGGCGGAGTGCTGCGGTCTGGGGGGGCTCTACGGATTCAAGAAGGAGAAGTATGAAATCGCCGAGGAGATCGGCAAGGACCTGGCGGAGGAGGTCGCCCGGATGCAGCCCGAGATCCTCCTCACCGACTGCGAGGGGTGCCGGATGCAGCTCCGCCAGTTGACGGGAATCCGCACCCTCCACCCCGCCCAGCTTCTCCGGGACGTCCTCCAGGGATGACGAACTCGTCATAAGTCGCAAGATCCCGGAATGGGGGACGGCTTCGTAAAAAGGTCGCAGGTAAGGCG
>JBFYYH010000261.1:0-11495 GCA_041310125.1 Syntrophaceae bacterium
GAGGGAAGTTCGCTCAGATAATAGACATCCCCGGGCAGGATCTTGAAGCCGAAAAGATTTTCCACGAAGCGGGAGATCGCCTCCAGGTTGAAGGCGACGGCCAGCCCCGCGAGGCAGCCCATGATGGTGCCGACCGCCCCCACGATGACCCCCTGCAGGATGAAGATCTTCATGATGGAGAATCGCGTCGCGCCCATCGTCTTGAGGATCGCGATGTCCTTGTTCTTTTCCATGACGACCATGATCAGCGCGCTGATGATGTTGAACGCCGCGACGAGGACGATCAGGGAAAGGATGATGAACATCACGCGCTTCTCCAGCTTCAGGGCGGAGAAGAGGTTCCGGTTCATCTCCATCCAGTGGCGCGCCCAGTAGGCGAAACCGAGCTTCTGTTCGACGGCCTTCGCAATTCGGTCGGCCTTGTAGATGTCGTCGACCCGGATCTCGATGCCGCTTACGGTGTCCCCCATGTTCAGGAAATCCTGGCAGTCCGGAAGCGAGATGTAGGCGAGCGTGGCGTCGTATTCGTAGAAGCCCGACTCGAAGATGCCGACCACGACAAAGGGCTTCATCCGCGGGACCATTCCCATCGGTGTGGAGATTCCGGAGGGGGAGATGACGTGCAGGGTTTCGAAGAGAAAAACCCCGAGGTTCCGGGCCAGTTCGCGGCCGATGAGGATTCCGGGCAGCCCGGAGAGTTCCGGCTTCAGCCCGGGGATCTCCTTCCGGCCCCTCTGCAGGTGGTCGAACTTTCCCTCGCGGATCTTTCCCAGGTTGATGACCTTCAGGGCATCCTGCACGGAGAGGCCCCTCAGGACGACGCCGGTCACGTTGTTGCCGTTGCGGATCATCGCCTGGCTGTAGATGAAGGGGGTGGCGGCGACCACGCCCGGGACATCGAGGACTTCCTTCAGCACCCGCTGATGGTTGCTCATCGCGCCGCCGTGTTCCATCAGGATGGCATGGGAATTGATTCCCAGGATCTTGTTCCGCAGGTCGGTCTCGAAGCCGTTCATCACGGCCAGAACGATGATCAGCGCCGCGACGCCCAGGAAGATCCCCGCCACCGAGATGAAGGTGATGATCGAAACGAAAACCTGCTTCCGCTTGGCCCTCAGGTAGCGCAGGCTGATGAAGGATTCATAGGGCATCACGGATCCTTTTCCACCGCCGGGTGGTCGGCCGGTTCGGTCTTCCCGCCCTCCCGCGACCGCAGAAGGGGGAAGAGGATGACGTCCCGGATCGATGCGGAGTCGCTGAAGAGCATCACGAGACGGTCGATGCCGATCCCCTCTCCCGCGGTGGGCGGCATCCCGGACTCAAGCGCGCCGATATAGTCCTCGTCCATCTCATGGGCCTCGAGGTCCCCCGCCTCCCTCTCCCGGAGCTGCATTTCAAACCTTTCCCGCTGGTCCGCGGGGTCGTTGAGTTCCGAGAAGGCGTTGGCGATCTCCTTCCCCGAGATGTAGAGTTCGAAGCGGTCGACCAGCGAGGGGTCCGCCGCGTTTCGCCGGGAGAGGGGGGAGACGTCCACGGGGTAGTGGGTGATGAAGGTCGGCTGGACGAGGCTTTTCTCCACCGTTTCTTCGAAGATCGCCATCAGCACCTTGCCCGGCGGATCGCTCGGCTTCACTTCGAGCCCGAGTTCCCGGGCATAGCCTGCCATCCGTTCGGCGTGGTCCAGAATGGCCGGATCGATGCCGCCGATCTCCACCACGGCATCGCGGACCGTAATCCGCCGCCAGGGGGGCGTCAGATCGATCTCCCGTCCCTGGTAGACGAAACGGGTTCCGCCGAAGAGATCCCGGGCCACGAAGACGAGGAGCTCCTCCGTCATCGCCATCAGGTCCTCGTAGGTCGCGTAGGCCTGGTAGAACTCCATCATCGTGAATTCCGGGTTGTGGAAGGTGGAGATCCCCTCGTTCCGGAAATTCCGGTTGATCTCGAAGACCCGGTCCATCCCACCGGTGATCAGACGCTTGAGGTAGAGCTCCGGGGCAATCCTCAAGAAGAGGTTCATCCCGAGGGCGTTGTGGTGGGTCCTGAAGGGGCGGGCGACGGCACCCCCGGCCCTGGGCTGCATCATCGGGGTTTCCACCTCGAGGAAATCCCTCTCCTCCATGAAGCGGCGGATCAGGCTGATGATCCGGCTGCGTCTGTGGAAGACATCGCGGACCTCCGGGTTGACGATCAGGTCGAGGTGGCGCTGGCGGTAGCGGATTTCGACATCCGTCAGGCCGTGCCACTTCTCCGGCAGGGGGTGAAGCGACTTGGAGAGCAGACGAAGACCGTTCTCCTCGACGTCGATCGTCAGCTCCCCCGTCCGGGTCTTGAACACCCGGCCGGCGATCCAGACGATGTCGCCGATATCCAGTTTCTTGAACAGCGAAAAGGTCTTTTCCCCCACCTGGTTCTTGCGGAGAAAGGCCTGGAGCCTCCCCTTGCGGTCCTGGAGGATGATGAAGGCACCCTTGCCGAAGTCGCGGACAGCCATCATCCGGCCGGCGAGCGTGAAGCGTTCCGCGATGGATTCCAGCTCTTCGGGGGCCATCCCGTCGAACCGCCCGCGGATCTCGGCCGACGTCTGCCCGACCCGGGCGTCGTTGGGGTACAGGTCGATCCCTTCCGCCTTCAGAGAGTCGATCTTTTCCCTTCGCTTCTTCAGGAGTTCACTTTCTTCCATGAAATTTCCGCCTCTTATGGTTCTTTTCCGTAAAAAAACGGATTCCTCCGCGTTCAAAATGTTTTTTCGGTCCGGCGCCCCTTCACTGCTGCCGCAAAGACAACCCTCTTGCCAAAAGGCGCTTGGGCCGCGTAAATGGGGGCGCCCCGAAAAAAGATCGATCCGCTCTTCCGGGAACCCGTTCCTGTCGGTGGAGCATCCGCTTCATAAGTCGAATTTAGCTATATTTTTTTTCCGCGTTCGTCAAGAACGAATTGATGTGGCCGTCCCCATTTTTCGGGTTGCGGGCGCCGGGCGACTTGTGTATGATCGGCCGAAATCCACGTTTTGAAAAGGGGGAGAAGATGATCAACAAGGCGATCCTGGTGGGCAGGCTGGGGGCCGATCCGGAGGTGAGGTACACGCCGGACGGCATGATGGTGACCAACTTCAGGATAGCAACCGACGAGCAGTGGAAGGACAAGAGCGGCGAGAAGGTCCAGAAGACGGAATGGCACCGGATCGTCACCTTCGGGAAACTGGCCGAGATCTGCGGACGCTACCTCGTCAAGGGATATCTCGTTTATCTCGAGGGGCTGATGCAGACGAGGAACTGGGAGGACAAGGAGGGAAACAAGCGCTCCACCACCGAGATCGTCGCCTCCAACATGCAGATGCTGGATTCGAAAGGCCCGCGAAGCGCCGAGGCATCCCAGGACGAACCGCCGCCTTCGCATCCCGGAGCGGACGGTCCCCTGCCCGAGGACGATGTCCCCTTTTAGTGAACGGATCCCCGTCAGGCTTTTGGCTCGCCGTTCTTCTTTTCGGCGACAGGGGTGACGTCGATTTCGTTGGGTTCGCGGGTGGCTTTCTTGAAGTTCTTGATGCCCCGGCCCAACGCGCCTCCGATTTCCGGGAGTTTTCCGGCGCCGAAGATGATCAGGATGATCACCAGAATGATCAGCAATTCAGGCATGCCTATTCCGAACATGGCTTCATACCCTCTTTCATAATTTTCGCTCTCATCTTAGCGGTTCGACCCGGCGTTGTCAAACACAACTTCCCCGCTCCCCCTCCTCAGGGGGTTTTTTCGCCGGCTGACTTTTCCGGCAGGCGCATGTGGATGACCTGGCCGCTTTTCCCGGGGCTTCCCAGCGGCTTTCCCTCGAATGTGAGTTGGATCCCCCCTGCGTTGCCGACATCCAACAGGAAGTGATCCATCGCCGATCGTTCGATCCGGTCGCCCGGCCGGAGGAGCATCTGGACGGGATCTTTTCCGTCCTCCGCGATCCGGACCCATGTGAGTTCGCGGGCTTCGATGACCAGAGGGCGCCTCTTCCCCGGGTTTGCCGGCTGTACGGCCGCCGGTTCGGCCGCGCTCGGAGGCGCTGCTGCCGCTGTCTGAGCCGGGGATTCCGGCAATGGCGCTTCCCGGGCAGGGGATCCTGAAGCGGGTCCGGCGATTTCCTGTGCAGCCGGCGCTTCTCTGGACGCGGCGGGCGGAGTTCCTTCCCCGCATTGGTCGTAGAGAAAAAAAGCGTAGACCAGGACGCCGGCGATGATCACGGCGGCCAGGCTCACGGAAAGGAAAAGGGTGCGCCGGCCTCTCTCCGGCCAGGGTTTCCGGATCTCCGTCTCTTCTTTGCGCGGTTTCAGGCCTTCCAGGTACAGGTCATAGCGGGCGAGGATGGGCTGTTCGTCGATCCCGACAACCTGGGCATACCTGCGGATAAAGCTTCGGGCATAGACCGGGGGGGGGAGCCGGTCAAATCGCCCGGCCTCCAGCGCCTCCAGGTTGACCATGCTGATCCGCGTCGCTTCGAAGACATCCTTGAGCGCGAGCCCGCGAGCCTCCCTCTCGGCCTTCAGATCCCTGCCAGATTCGGTCTGCGGCCCGTTTTCGACCTTCCGCTCCGCAGGCATCTCCCGCTTTTCCTTCAAAGGTTTCGCTTTCCTCTCCGTAGTGCGGATACGATTAACACCATTGACGGGATAGCGCAACCAAAAGATGACAGCAGAAGATGACGGGGACAAGCCAATCTCCTCTGGTTTTTTGCCCGTTTTTGTGCTCGTATGACGAACGAAAACAAGAGGGGGCGGAGATGGAGGATTGCCGGCGGTTCATCGAGACGGTTGCCCGGGAGGCGGGGGCGCTGCTTCGCGCGAGGATCCACGAGAATCATTCGGTTCGATACAAGGGGGAGATCAACCTGGTCACGGAGGCGGACCGGCTTTCGGAGGCGCTGATCATGGACCGGATCCGAAAGGCCTTCCCGGGTCATGACATCCTGTCCGAGGAATCCCCCGAGACCCAAAACGGTTCCGGTTTCCGGTGGATCGTCGATCCGCTCGACGGGACGACCAATTACGCCCACGGCTACCCGGTCTTCTGCGTCTCCATCGCCCTGGAGGTGGAGGGGGTGATCCGTCTGGGGGCCGTCTTCAACCCCATGCTCGACGAGCTGTTCGCGGCGGAAAAAGGGAAGGGCGCTTTCCTGAACGGCCGGCGCCTGGCCGTCTCCCGGACGGAGGAGCTCTCGCGGGGGCTCCTCGCGACCGGCTTTCCTTACGACCTCCGGGAGGACCCGAACAACAACCTGAATTACTTTCACGCGCTGGCCATGAGGGCCCAGGCCGTCCGCCGGGCCGGTTCCGCCGCGCTCGATATGGCCTATCTGGCAGCGGGGCGCTTCGACGGCTTCTGGGAGCTGAAACTCATGCCCTGGGACACGGCGGCCGGTTGGCTGCTCGTTGTCGAGGCGGGCGGTTTGGTGACGGATATCCACGGCGGCCCCTACGCTCTCTGCTCCCCCCATATCCTGGCCTCCAACGGCCTTCTCCACGAAGCGATGATCCGCGTCCTTGCCGGGACCGATCCCCTGGACGGATCCCTGGGGCATCCCTCCGGCTGAAATTCTCCCTGAAACTTTCAATCTTTCGGGGCCAAATTCCCCGCCACTTGCGACGAAAGAAAGAGCATCGCTAATCTATCGGGACACCCTGCTGCCTGCGGCGGGAGATTCATTCCCGATCCCTGGTGTGCGCGGGACATTTTTCGACCCTGCACCAGGACCGCATCCGGCAAAACGCACCTTCCCCGGGGTTTTTCCTTGACGCAACGCGATCACCGGATCCCGGAACCGAAAATTTTCCAGCGGACGGATGGATCCCGATTCTCAAAACGATCTCCGTTTGAGCCGAGGAAGAGGGCCGGAAAGAGATTAGGGGCTGTCTTGACAACCGCAAAAGGGTGAATATATTAACTGCGAAATCGGAATGAACTGAACGATATCGTCAGGTTGAGACCATCGGAGGCCTCGTTTCGGACGCCGGGTTTCAGCCGCTCAGATAGAGCGAAATTTCGGATGAAAACACCAAGGAGGAGGTGAGAGATATGTTTGGACCAGGATTGTGGAGATATGGCGGAATGTTGGATCCGATGCGGGAGATGCAGCGCCTGCAGCGGGAGATGAATCGGGTCTTTTCCGGAATGGGACAGCCCCTCCACGAGGAGCTGCCCCCGGTGAACGTCTGGGTCGGCGAGGGCGATGCCGTCGTGACGGCGGAACTGCCGGGCGCCGATCCGGGAAAGGTCGACATTTCCGTCGTGGGGGATACCCTGACCATCAGCGGTTTCCGCGAGGCGGCGCGTCTCGGGGAAGGGGAGAGTTATCACCGTCAGGAGCGAAGCCACGGGCGGTTTTCCCGGAGCCTCCAGCTTCCCTTCCACGTGGAGGCGGGCAAGGTCGAAGCGAAATACGACAGGGGAATCCTACGGATCTCCCTGCCGCGCGCGGAAGCGGACAAGCCGGGAAAGATCTCGGTCAAGTGCGAATAGGGGGTGCGATCATGGACAGCAAGATCGACTACGAGAAAAAACAGGCCCCGGTTCCGGTGGAGACGGAAAGAACGAGGAATCGTCGAGTTTACGTGCCGAAGGTGGATATCGTCGAGACCGGGTCGGGGATGGTGATGTACGCCGACATGCCCGGCGTGGATGAAAAGTCGGTTGAGGTGACCCTGGAGAAGAACGTCCTGACGATCACGGGGTCGGTGGAGACTGAAGCGCTGGCCGGACGAAGCATGGCCTACGCGGAGTACGATGTCGGCGATTACGAGCGAGCCTTTACCGTGTCCGACGAGATCGATCGCGACCGGATCGATGCGGTCGTCAAGAACGGCGTGTTGAAGCTCTTCCTCCACAAGCTCCCGCAGGCTGAGGTCAAGAAAATTTCCGTCCGGACCGAATAGCCGGGCGCTTTCTCCCCCGGAGGGGTCTCCTCCGGGGGATTTTTTGCCCTATTTTGTGAGCTCCCCGTGGAGTCTCCGGCCGATCTCGAGTCCGCGGTCGATGAAATCGGGTCCATATTCTCGACCCGTATCCGTCCGGAAGCTCTCGCGGATCTTCCGAATCCCCTCCAATCCCGGGAGAAACCGGGGCAGGAGTGCCCGCAGGGGAATTCCGCGGGGAATGATCATCGCCCAGAGGGTTTCCGTGAAGTTATCCGGCCCCCAGCGGAACTTGTCCGCGTCGTAGAGGGAATCGGAGAGGCGCTGCGCCTCACGATCGCGGAAGTTTGTGCAGGGCCGAAAAGCCTCGTGGTTGCCGATGGCGCCCGTGATTTCAGCGCGTTCTTCGTCCCCGAGCGGAAACGACGTCAGGATCGCCGCCGCCTCTTCGGCGCCCCGCGCGGCATGGTCCTGCTCCGTCCTCCGGATGTCATGGAGAAGGCCGGAGAGATGGGCGAGAAGAACTCTCCGCCGGATTCGCCCATCCGGCTTCGAGGTTTCTGCCTCGATGAGAATCAGGGCGCCGGCATCGATGGCCACTTTCCGGGCGTGGGAGATCCCGTGGCCGAGGCGATCGCCCCGCCCCTCCACGATCTGCAGACCCTCAGCGACAAGCGGCTCTTCCTCGAACAGACTCCGGGAGAGATCCACCTCTTGCTCCTTCTCGATGTAGAAGCGGGGCGGGCCGACCTCCGCGGCGATCCTTCGCGCAAGATCGATGGCCAGGCGGTACTCGCAATCCTGCAACGGTTTTACCTCCGTCACGGTGAAAAACGGAAAGACGTCCGGGGAGTTGGGAAATCTGCCGCTTGTTGTCATCCCGGCGAAAGCCCGGAACGAGCCATCAGTGACGCTCTCGCAGTAAATCGTCAAACCCGTCACCCCAGCAAAGACCAGGGTCCAGAACCTGCCGATATTCCTGGATTCCGGCTTTCGCCGGAATGACGACCTGCCGAGCTTCGGGAAGAAATCAAAGCACCCGATCAATCAATGGTTGTTTTTTATCCGTTTTCTCGGAGGTCATCAATCATTATCTTCCTCCGAGACCACTGAGGAGCGCAATCCCTCCGCGCGCCGGACGTTTGTCCTTCCGAAATATGATTCTCACGCTGCGCAAAGGGCTTACTTCTGCCGTTTCGCACCGGTGGAAGATGAGGAAAGCCAGGTTTTTCTTGACACCCGGGGGGCATTGTTTGATAATCAAATCGGTTCCGCCGCATGAAGAGTCCCGCGGTTCTGGCCCCTGTCCGGCAGGGGCATATTATTTCTGTAATCCGGGCGGATCGACCTCCGCGGCCGGCGAAGCGTTTGAAGAAAGAAGGGAAAACCATGAGAAGTCTCGATGCGATCTTTTCACCCGAATCCGTCGCCATCATCGGCGCCTCCAACAACCCGGGCAAGGTCGGGCACGACATCTTTGCCAACATTCTCCAGGGAGGTTTCAAGGGGACCCTCTACCCCGTCAATCCGAAAGCCAAGTCCATCCTGAGCGTCAAGACCTTCCCCACGATCAAGGCCATTTCCGACAGCGTCGACCTCTCGATCATCATCCTGCCGCCTGCCGCCTGCCTCCGGGCGGTGGAAGAGTCCATCGAAAAGGGGGTGAAGGGGATCGTGATCGTCTCCGCCGGTTTCCGGGAGGTCGGAGGAGAAGGGCTGGAGATCGAAAACCGGATCGTGTCGCTCTGCCGGGCGGCGAAGGTCCGCCTCGTCGGTCCCAACTGCCTGGGTGTGATCAATCCCCTCCCCGATGTCAGTCTGAACGCCAGCTTCTCCAAGCGGATGCCGGCCTGCGGCAACATCTCCTTCATCTCTCAGAGCGGGGCGCTCTGCACCGCCGTCCTCGATTTTGCGGCGGACCGCGACTTCGGATTCTCGAAATTCATCTCGATCGGCAACAAGGCGGACGTCGACGAATTGGACCTGCTGCTCTACCTCCATGAGGACCTCAACACGGCCGTGATCATCCTCTACCTCGAGGAGCTCCGCAAGGGGCCGGAATTCATCGATGCGGTCAAGCAGATCACCTCCGGACATCGGCCCACCCCGGTATTGATCATCAAGTCGGGCCGGACCAGCGCCGGAGCCCAGGCGGCGGCTTCCCACACGGGGGCGCTGGCCGGGACCGAAGCCGTTTACGACGCGATCTTCAAGCAGGCGGGAATCATCCGGGTCGACTCGATCTCCGAACTCTTCGACTTCGCCAACGCCTTTGCCTACAAGCACGAGAGCGCCCTGGGGAAGGCAAAACGGAAGATCCCCCGCGGCAAACGGGTGGCGATCGTGACCAACGCGGGGGGGCCGGGGATCCTGGCGACGGACATGACCATCTCCTCCGATCTGGAGCTGGCAAAGTTCTCTCCCGGGACGATCGCCGAACTGGCCAGTCACCTTCCCACCACGGCCAACATCCACAACCCGGTGGACGTCATCGGGGACGCCCCCTCCGACCGGTACGAGCAGGCCCTCTCCGCCGTGATCAAGGATGACGGGGTGGACGGGGCCCTGGTCATTCTCACCCCGCAGTCGATGACCAACGCCCTCGGGACCGCCGAAGCGGTTGTCCGGGTTGCCCGCCGCTCCCCCAAGCCGATCCTCTGCTGCTTCATGGGGGTGGTGGACGTCTCCGCCGGGGTGAAGTATCTCCAGGAGCACGGTTATCCGGTCTACAAGTTTCCCGAGGATGCGGCGAAGGCCCTGGGGGCGCTCTACAAGTATTCGCACTGGCTGAACCGCGAACATCTCCAGCCATTCCGCCTGAAACACGACCGGGCAAGGGCCCGGGAGGTCATCGGGGGTTGTATCGCTGCCGGGAAGACCCGTCTGGGGGAGATCGACGGCCTGGAACTCCTGAAGTGCTACGGTTTTGACACCCTGCCGACAAAACTGGCTCGCACCGAGGCCGAGGCGATGCGGATCGCGGAGGAAATCGGATTTCCGGTCGTGATGAAGATCGTCTCTCCTCAGATCTTGCACAAATCGGACGCCGGCGGCGTCGTGGTCGGCGTCAAGACGAGGGAGGAAACCGCGAGCGTCTTTGGCCGGATCATGGCCAATGCCAAAGACTACGATCCCAAGGCTGTCCTCGAGGGGGTGCTGGTCCAGAGGATGGCCCCGTCCGGGGACGAGATCATCCTCGGGGTCAACCGTTATCCGATCGGACCGCTGATCATGTTCGGTCTGGGCGGCATCTTTGTCGAACTTTTCAAGGACGTGGTTTTCCGTCTGGCGCCTGTGGACCGCGACGAGGCGCACCGGATGGTCCGCGAGATCAAGGGCTACAAGATGTTCACCGGCTTCAGGGGGCGTCCCAAGTCCGACGTCGAGATCCTCGAGAAGAATATCGTGCGACTCTCCGAGATGGTGGTCGACCATCCGGAGATCATGGAGCTGGACATCAATCCGCTTCTCGTCCATGAGGAGGGGAAGGGGGCGACCGTCGCCGACTGCCGGATCATCCTCAAAGCGGCCGAAACAAAACAAAACGCATGAGCTAATCCTCGTTGATGCCGCAGAGGCGCTTCGCGGCCGCCTGTTTCTTCTTGAGGTCCACCCCGCGGGCGATCATCACCCGCTGCGCCTGCGGCGATCCCGCCCCGTGCATCGATTCCGCCAGGTAGCCGACGGCCGCCGCCCCCATCGTCAGGTTCTCGATCAGGCGGAGGATCCGCATCCGGTGCTCCACCGGGACGCCGGCCTTTCCCGCGCAGTACTTCTCCAGCCAGCGGCCCGTTTCCGGGGCCTTCAGATCCTTCTCGGAAGGCAGGGTGACGAGGAGTCCGCCGGCGATGTCCTGGGCGAGGCGGGCGATCTCGTAGGGGAACCGGGTGATGTTCTGCTTGTGGACGTTGGCGAGGAGGGTGTCCACCATCCAGGTGCCGGAGGGTTCCCGGCGGCCTTCGGCGGCGCAGGCGATGCAGCCGCAGTAGAGGGTTTCGTTCAGGTGGTTCATCTCGACGATCTTGTCGCGGATGTGGGAGGCCTTCGCGACCCCGTTGTATTCCGCCGCCGTCTGCGCCGCGCCGATCAGGACGTCCCCGACGCCGACCTTGCAGGCGTAGCTCTGCCGGTGGTAGGAGGCGAACTGTTCGACGAGGCCGCCGACGAATTCATGCTCGCCGCACAGGAAGATCCGCTCCCATGGCACGAAGACATCGTCGAAGACGACGAGCGCCTCATGGCCGCCGAAGAAGAGATTTCCCCGATCGAACGTTTCCCCCTCCAGCTTCCGGGTGTCGCACGACTGGCGGCCGAGGATGTAGGTGATCCCCGGCGTATCGCTGGGGAGGGCGAAGGCGACCGCGTAGTCCCGGTCCTCCTCCCGCATCGCGACGGTCGGCATGACAATGATCTCGTGGGAATTCACGGCACCCGTCTGGTGGGATTTCGCGCCGCGGACGACGATCCCGTCTGTTCCCCTTTCCACGATGCGGAGATAGGCATCGGGGTCCGGCTGGGCATGCGGTGGAAGCGAGCGGTCCCCTTTCGGATCCGTCATCGCCCCGTCACAGGTAAGGTCCCTCTCCTGGACGTAGGCCAGGTA
>JBFYYH010000262.1:0-4494 GCA_041310125.1 Syntrophaceae bacterium
TCACCATGCGCCGATGGCTTGAAGCCAATCCCGACGACGAGTTCGCGAAAGATGTTCGAGCCAAACTAACCTCGGAACCCGAGCGCTACGCCGCTTACACGCGTGAATACCTGGGCTGGGGCGTGTTCGCGCTGATGACGCGGTGATGAGGGGATTACCGGGCGACTCAGAAAGTGGTGAGAATCCAATCATGCCTAACAACTCATTCAAGCCGACGCCGCGTGGCGGCGCGGCGTAATTCAGGCGGTGAACCATTGAATTGGGAAGAAATACTTTACCGGACACAACAATATTGCAATATTGTAGATACCCATAACCGGCACATTTTATTTTTCGTCGAATACTCCTACACAGTACGAGTTGAAATCTGCTATACAAACACATCAGCCGTTATTATCGACTTCAATAATCGATCATGCTTGGATGAAATCAATGTCGTGAATAGGAAAGGATGAGCAGTCCACAATGACTCGGTTCTTTCTTAAAATCAAAGGTACGCATCAACCGGACAAAACTGAAAGGAAGCCATGACCTGCCCGCGGATCCACCTCAAGAAAGGGCGCGAGGCGGCCCTGCGCCACGGCCATCCCTGGCTCTTCTCCGGCGCGCTGGCGAGGGTCGAGGGCAGTCCCGCGCCGGGCGACGTCGTCCTCGCGGCGGACACGGGCGGAAAACCGCTGGCGCTCGGGTTTTACAACACCGGCGACATCGCCTTCAGACTCCTGACGGACGATCCCGCCGCGACAATCGACGCGGACTTCTTGCGGCAGCGGATCGAACGGGCGCTGGCGCTGCGCCGCCTCGTCGTCCCGCCGCAGACGGACGCCTTCCGTCTGGTCAACGCCGAGGGGGACGGGATGCCCGGTCTGGTCGTCGACCGTTACGGAAACTACCTCGCATTTTCCATCGGGACGGCGGGGATGGAGAAATGGCGGGACGCCCTGATCGGTTTTCTGGGTGAAATGCTCGAACCGGCCGGGATTTACGAGAGGAGCGACGGCCGCTCGCGGCAGATGGAGGGGCTGTCCGACCGGATCGGCCCGGCCGCGGGGGAGATTCCTGTCGCTGTGGAGATCGCCGAGAACGGTCTTCGCTTCGAGGTCGACTTGGTCGGCGGACAGAAGACCGGATTTTTCCTCGATCAGCGGCTCAACCGGGAGATTGTCGGCGACCTGAGCTCGGGTGCGAACGTTCTGAACTGCTTCTCCTACACCGGCGCCTTTTCCGCTTATGCGGCGCGGGGCGGGGCGAAGCGGGTCGTCTCCGTGGAGGCGTCGGCCGCGGCGAACGCGATCGCCTGCCGGAACCTGGTCCGCAATGGATTCGATCCGGAGCTCCACCCTGTCCTCACGGCGAACTGCTTCGACTATTTCCGGGAAACAAAGGAGGAATTCGATCGGATCGTTCTGGACCCCCCGGCCTTTGCCAAATCCCGGAAGGACGTGGAGCGGTCGGCCAGGGGCTACAAGGAGATCAACCTCCAGGCGGCGCGGCTGCTTCGGGAGGGGGGGCTGCTGGCGACCTTCTCCTGTTCGAATCCCATCGATGAGGTGCTCTTCGCGAGGATCGTCCTCGGCGCCGTCCGGGACGCGGGGAAAGCCGCACAGGTTCTGCGCGTGCTCGGGGCGGGGCCGGACCATCCCCTGAACCTCGCCCATCCGGAGGGCCGCTACCTGAAAGGGCTTCTCCTGCGGCTCGTCTCCGGCTGAAAGCTGGGCCCGCCTCTCAGGAGGCCTTCAGGCGGTTCGCGATCCGGTCGTGGATGAGCTGCGACGCGAGGTTGTTTCCGGACGGCCCGACCATGATCGAGACCGCCGTCATCCCCTTTTCCACGTACTCCACCAAGATCCGGACCTTGTCTTCATGGATCATCGCCGTGAAATTCGCGGAGGAGATCTTCTTGACCCGCTCAAGGTCACTCGCCTTCAGGTCGGCGAGGGTTTTCTCGCAGGCTTCCCGGACCCTCTCGAAGGGGAAAAGGTAGGTGGCCCGCAGATAGCCGTCCGTAAAGATGAATTCACCGGAGCGGATGCCGATCGTCCGGGTGCCCACGGTAAGCGCCGTGTCGCAGGCCGTGACCAGCAGCAGAACCGGGACGAGGAAACAAATCCCGAGCACAAGTCTCTTCATGGTCCTTCCTTTCTCAGCGGTTGAAGGGAGCGCAAGCCCCTGTCCTGTAAAGCGGTCTTCCGCCGGGTTGCGGACACGGAGCGTTTTCCGGCGGATCCATGTTCATCATAGGCCACAAGCGGCCAGATGTCAATCCTGACCTCCTGAAGGTTTTCTTCAAGATCAGGGGCACCTCAAAATCAGGGACACAATATCGGACCACATTCCCAAAAGGGGATAGACTTTCCCAAAACGGGAAACTTCATCGAATCGAATCCCATGAATACGTGGACTTAGCGCTGGCACAAGGTTTGCTTCCACTGCGGCGTACGGTTTGGGGTTGAAATGGTTTGAGACGGGTGAAGTCCAAACGGAATCGATTTCGGGGCGAAGGAGGTGATCCAACGGCTGTAGGCGACAAGCGTTACCTCTTTGGGGGAGCTGGATGTTTTTTCTGCGGAGCCGTAATCCGCCGAAGGGGTCGGAAAGATCGTATTGCAATGAAAGATCGTATTGCAATAAAGGGTAAGTAGGAATAATAAAAATGATGGAGGGATCAGAACGATGAAGAGCATGGTGAAGTTGTTGGCGTTGGTGATGGTTACGGTTTTTGTGCTCGTCGGTTGCGCGAAGCAGCCCACCGAAGAGCTGAATGCGGCGAAGGCGTCGATCGATGCGGCTGTAGCGGAAGGGGCCCAGAAGTTTGCGGCGGAAGACGCCAAGAAGCTCAATGACAGCATGCAGGCCGCCCAGGACGAAATCAAGGCGCAGGAAGGCAAAACCTACAAGAATTATGACAAGGCGAAGGAGCTTCTGGCCAAAGCAAAGGCGGATGCGGAGACGCTCAAGACGGCACTGCCCGCAAAGAAGGAAGAGGCGAAGAAGAACGCGCTGGCGGCGGAAGAGGCTGCAAAGGCGTCCGTGGCGGATGCGAAGGCGCTTCTGTCCAAGGCCCCGAAGGGGAAAGGCTCCAAGGCGGATATCGAGGCGCTGAAGGCCGACCTGAAGGGTGTTGAAGACTCTTTGGCGGAAATTAAGGCCGCAACGGCTTCTGAAGATTACAATGTCGCGATTGACAAGGCGAATGCTGCCAAGGATAAGGCTTCGGCGATTTCCGGGCAGATCAAGCAGGCCATGGAAAAAGTGGGGGCAAAGAAGAAGTAGCCGTCCGCTGTTGGTCATGGATTGTCTAAAGCGGTAAAGGAGCACGGGCGATCCTGGATTCTCAGGGTCGCCCGTGTTGGATTGTGGCGCCGGGAGACTGCCGATGTCCTCTGAATCCTCAATGAATGAGAGTCGTCCATGAGGACGGTTGTAAGTGCTCGACCATTTTCCCGCAGGATTCAAGAAAGCCTCCTTCTGGCGATCCTCCTCTGGTTGTTCGGTTGCACGGCTTCGCCCATTCCTCCGGAAGTTCAATGGGCGGAGGAACAGGAGCATCGCCTCTGGATTTTGGGGGCCGAGGTGTATGCGCCTTCGGATTTCAACCGTTACCGGATCTCGTTTCGGCAGGCAAAAGAGGATCTGATCCAAGAAAAGTCCAGAATGGTCTGGTTTCAGGATTTCAGAGCCGTTCAATCCAAGCTCAGGGAGGTCCTGAAAACAGGAGATATCGTACAAAAAAAGATTACAGAACAGAAAAACAGAAAACGGGAGACGGTCTCCAACCAACTTTCTGCGTTTAAAGACCGGCTCGAAAACCTGAAGGGACTCACCGAAAAGATCAATGAAGGAAGGCTTGCCAGGAAAGACCTTGTCAAAGCGGAATTGCTCCTCTCGGAGGCCGCAAGCCGCTATGACCGGGAGGACTATGCGGCTGCCGAAGACAAGATCAGGGATCTTCCCGGATTGATTGCGGCGGCCGAGGATGCGATCCTCCCCATATTCAGCCGCTATGCGAACCGAGGTCACATCGACAAGTGGCGGAAGATGGCGGATGAAACCACGGCCGAATCCAAGAGATTGGACATCTATGCCATCATTGTCGATAAGAGCCGGAGCCTGCTGTTGCTCTACAAAAGCGGCGTCCCCTTGAAGACATATCCTGTCGGTCTCGGACGCAACGGTTTTCTCGATAAGCGCCGCGCCGGCGACAACTCGACTCCCGAAGGGAAATACAGGGTGATCAAGAAGATTTCCGCAAGCCGTTACCACAAGGCCCTCTTGATCAATTACCCGAACGAGGATGATCGGATGGATTTCATCCGCGCGAAGAGAAAGGGCCTTCTCCCGGCGGAGGCCCGAATCGGAGGGCTGATCGAAATACACGGGGGCGGCAAGGACAGCATGACCTACGGCTGCATTGCGATGGACAACCCCGCAATCGACTCTCTGTTCAGCCTGGTCGATGTAGGGACGCCGGTCACGATTGTCGGGGCCGTGGAG
>JBFYYH010000263.1:0-3287 GCA_041310125.1 Syntrophaceae bacterium
GCCGGAAAACATGTCTGAGCGCCGAAGGCGCGAGTTGGTTTTCCGGCAGCGAAGCGAGGCCATGCAGGGTCGAAAAATGTCCAGCGTCCCGGCGAAGCGTCTTTCCCGTCTCTGGTGGATCTGATCTTCATGGGAGAATGCCTTGCGTTCGTTTGAGGAGAGGCTGAAGGAAATCTGGGCGGGAGAAAGAACGATCGACGCATCCGGTGTCCTGGCCGGAGCGCTCCGCCTCCTCTCAGCACCTTACGGCGCCGCCGTCGCCCTGAGAAATTACCTCTACGACCGGGGAGCCCTTTGGCAGGAAAATCTCCCCTGTCCCGTGATCAGCGTGGGAAACCTCACCGTGGGCGGAACGGGAAAGACGCCGACGGTGATCCTTCTCGCCAATCTCCTCCGGGGGAAGGGCCGCCGGCCCGCGGTCCTCAGCCGGGGCTATGGTGGACGGGCGAAGGCCCCCGTGAACATCGTCTCCGACGGAAACCGTCTTCTCATGGACTGGCGAGAGGCGGGGGACGAGCCGGTTCTGATCACCCGGACCGCGCCAGGCGTTCCGGTTCTGACCGGCCCGAAGAGGGCCTTGACGGGGCGGGCCGCCGTGGACCGCTTCGGCGCGGACTGCCTGATTCTCGATGACGCCTTCCAGCACCGGGCGATTCAGCGGGATCTCGACATCGTCCTCCTCGACGCCGCGCGCCCCTTCGGAAACGGCTTTCTCCTCCCCCGGGGGCCGCTGCGCGAACCGCCGGAAGCGCTGCACCGCGCCCATCTGCTCCTCCGCACGGGAGCATCGGATAAGCAGGAAATTCCGCTCTACGCCGATCTTGTCCTCCGCACGGGGGGCGCGGAAGAAGAGGAACCGCTGCACGAACCGGCGGCACCCGGCCGCGCCCGGCTCGCCGTACGCAGGGAGGCGGCGGATGATCTGGAGACCGCTTCCGGCGGCCTTCCTCCCCTCCCCTCCTTTCGGGGAATCCATCAACCTCTCTGTCTCGTCGAAGCAGCCACAGGACGGGTTTTCCCCCTTTCGGAGCTGCGGGATCGGAAGGTGTTCGCCTTTGCCGGAATCGCCCGTCCGGAGGCCTTCCGGGAAAGCCTGATCCGCCTGGGCGCCCGGGTCGAGGGCTTCCGGTCCTTCCCCGACCACCACCCCTACGGCCCCTCCGACATCGAAGGTATCCGCCGCTTTGCGGCAGCGGCCGGTGCGGAACGGATCCTCACCACGGAGAAGGACGCGATCCGCCTCGCCGACTTCCCCGACTTCCTGCCTAAGATTTCGCTGCTCCGGATCGGGATGGAGATCTCCCCCGCCGAACCATTTGCGGAGTTGATTTTTTCCCGCCTAGCGTATTAAGAAGAAATTGAGGATGTGAAACCTTGAATTTTTCGGAGCCATTGCAACATGGTCATTCCGGAAGCAGGAATCCGGTTTGATTCAAGGCGGCATGGCTTCCCGCACCTGTCCCGGATGACGATCCCGGATTCACAGGGCACAGAGGGTCAACTTTCCAAGGTCTCAATGCATATATCCATGAGGCGAAAACGGTGACAGCCCAGCGTCTGGCCGACATCCTTATTTTCTGCTTCCGGGCGATCCCCTTCCCGCTGCGCAGGGCCCTGTTCACCGGCGCCTTCCGGCTCTTCTACCACCTCGTTCCCCGGCAGCGGCTGATTTCCCTATACAGCCTGCGGCGCGCCTTCCCGGAGAAGACCGATGACGAGATCATCCGGATCGCCCGCGGAGTCTACCGGAATCTGGGGATCGTCGCCGCCGAGTTCTTCGGTCTCCCGCGCCTGACGAAGGAGAACATCGGGGAGTACGTCGAGGCGGAGGGCATCGAGCACTGCGAGAAGGCGCTTGAAAAGGGGCGGGGCGTCCTGCTGTTCGGCGCCCATTTCGGCAACTGGGAGCTGGAGGCGGTGGCGGTATCCCTGCTGGTGAAGCCCCTGGTTGTGATCTACCGCCCGCTCGACAGTTCCGTTCTGGACGCGCTCGTCCTGCGCGTCAGGTCGGCTACCGGCAACATCCCGCTCGCCAAGGACCGGGCGATGCGGCCGATGCTCCGGAGCCTCAAAAAGAACGGGATCCTCGGGATCCTGATCGACCAGAACGTCGCCTGGTATGAGGGGGTTTTCGTCGACTACTTCGGCCGGCCCGCCTGCACGACGGACGGCCTCGCGCTCCTGGCCCTCCACACCGAAGCGCCCGTTCTTTCGGCCCACATGATGCGGCAGCCGGACAATCGCTACCGCCTCGTGATCGGGCCGGAGGTGGAGGTGACCCGCACCGGCGACCGTGAGGCGGACATCCTCGCGAACACACAGCGCTTCACGAAGGTGATCGAGGAGACGGTCCGGAAGTACCCGGAGCAGTGGCTCTGGGTCCACCAGCGCTGGAAGACCCGGCCCTGCCAGGTCCGCCGGAAAGAGTGAACAAATGGAGGTGCCGGGAAACGTCCCATCATCGAGGCGCGGGATCTTTTTCCGACCCTGCACCCCCTTCGCTTCGCTGCCGGGAAAAGACTCGCTCCTCCGTCGCTCGAAGCCTTTTCCCGGCGGGCGCTGAAGCTGCGGGGGCAGGGTGCCCGAAAAAAGCTCCAATGCGCCCCTAACGATGCGACGTTTCCGCATAAGCTCTGGTGTATAAAGATGCAACTGAAGGTCAGAGGGGGGAAAAGGCTGCCCCGGGAGGGGATCGAACGGGTGCTGATCCGGGGGACGAACTGGATCGGGGATGTCGTGATGACGCTCCCGGCCGTCGCTTCCGTCCGGAATTCGTTCCCCCGCGCGCGGATCTCCGTCCTGGCGAAGCCCTGGGTCGCCGAGGTGTACCGCCTCTCTCCGGATGTGGACGAGGTGATCCCCTTCGAGGAGCCGGGGCGCCACGCGGGCGCGGCGGGAAAGCTTCGCCTGGCCGGCGACCTCCGGGGGCGCGGCTTCGACTGCGCGATCCTCCTCCAGAACGCGATCGAGGCGGCGATCCTCGCCCTGCTCGCCGGCATCCCGATCCGCGCCGGGTACAACTCCGACGGCCGGGGACTTCTCCTCACCCACTCGGTCCGGAGGACGAAGGCCGTCCGCCGAGTCCACCAGACCGACTACTATGTCGAGATGGTTCGGGCCCTTGGCTGCGCGCCGGCGGACCGGAACGTCCGGCTCCGGCCCGGAAAAGATTACGGGGAGATTGCCGAGAGGCTCTTCGCCCGTTTCGGCCTGGACGCCGCCTGCCCCCGGATCGGCATCGCGCCGGGAGCGGCCTACGGCCCGGCGAAGAAGTGGTTCCCGGAGCG
>JBFYYH010000264.1:0-2840 GCA_041310125.1 Syntrophaceae bacterium
AGTCAGCGTCATTCATCCCACAAGCAAGCTTGTGGGTTTTCTGACAAAAAAGATTGTAAAGGTTATGAAGGGTGTTCCGTAGCACCTTCATGAGGAAAAGGCATCTCCCGATCAGCCGAAAAAGCATGGGGAGGCTGACCCTTTTTTCGTTCTAACCTCATTCTGTCCCGCGATCATCCCTCTTTTGAACCCCCGATCTGGACGACCTCGCAAAAAGTCACCAGAGCCGTGAATTTTGGACGGCTTCTTAACAAGGCCGCAGGCAAGGCGCGCGACCCCTGAGGATTGAGGGAGACTGTTGCGTACGTCAAAAGGTCGAAGGGTGAAGCGCAACTTGAGCCTCCGGACTCAATACGCAGCCGTCAATGTTCGGATGGCAAAGATCCGATGATGAGCGTACACTGTAACCGTAATCGCTGGCGGGATGGGCTATTTTGTCAGATTGTGGGGGGAGTCGGATATGAACTCACAGATCCTGGGATTGCGCGTGGCAGGCACCTTGTTCGGTCTGATGGCGATGGCGCAGTTGCTGCGACTGCTGATCCGGCCGGAAGTGCTCGTCAATGGCTATCTCCTGCCGTTGTGGCCGAGCGCGCTGGCCTCGCTCGTATTGGGCGGCCTGAGCTTCTGGATGTGGAAACTCTCTTGCCCGCATTCCAGATGAGCTTTTCGCATCAACACTTGTTAGCCGACCCGATTCCGGCGAATTTCGCAAGACGGCCGTCTGCGCTCTCTTCTTCGGCTTTCGCGTTCCATCCCGTGTGAGCGTTTATGGCTTCTTCTCCGCGATTCTGGCCCAGGCGTCCCGCAGGGACACGGTCCGGTTGAATACGGATGCCCCGGGTCTGGAGTCCTTCGAATCCGCGCAGAAATAACCCAGCCTCTCGAACTGAAAGCGCTCTCCGGGCGTCGCCTGAAGGAGACTTGGCTCCACGCGGCATGAGGCAAGGGTTTCCAGAGATTTTGGATTCAGATATTCGGTAAAGTCGGAAGCCTCTCTCAGCGGATCGGCGACCCGGAAAAGACGGTCGTACAGCCGCACTTCCGCGAGACCGGAATGGGCTGCCGACACCCAGTGGATCGTGGCGTCGACCTTGCGCCCGTCCGGGGCAAATCCGCTTCGTGTCTCCGGATCGTAGGTGCAGTGGATCTCCGCCACCTCCCCGGTCTGCGGGTCCTTCACGACGCCGGTGCAGCGGATGAAATAGCCGTAGCGGAGGCGCACCTCCCGCCCGACCGCCAGGCGGAAATACTTCTTCGGCGGCTCCTCCATGAAATCCTCCCGCTCGATGTACAGCACCCGCGAAAAGGGCACCTTTCGGGAGCCCATCTCCGGGTTTTTCGGATGGTAGGGGCAGGCGAACTCCTCGACCCGGTCTTCCGGATAGTTGTCGATCACGACGCGCAGCGGACGGAGAACCGCCATAACGCGCGGCGCCTTCTCATTGAGGTCTTCCCGGACGCAGTTCTCCAGGAGGGCCATGTCGACCAGGCTGTCGTTCTTGGAAACGCCGATCTTCTCGCAGAAGCTGCGGATCGCTCCGGGCGCATAGCCTCTGCGCCTCATCCCGGAGAGGGTCGGCATCTGCGGATCGTCCCACCCGTCGACGATCCCCCTTTCCACCAGCTCCATCAGTTTGCGCTTGCTCATCACCGTGTAACTCAGATCGAGGCGCGCGAATTCGATCTGCTGGGGGCAGGGATCCAGGCCGAGCTCTTTGAGAAACCAGTCGTAGAGGGGCCGGTTGTTCTCGAATTCCAGCGTGCAGATCGAATGGGTGATCCCTTCGATATAATCCGAAAGGCAATGGGCGAAATCGTACATCGGATAGATGCACCACTTGTCGCCGGTCCGGTAGTGGCTCTCCTTTTTGATCCGGTACATGATCGGATCGCGCAGGGTGATATTGGGGGAGGTCATGTCGATCCTGGCCCGGAGGATGCGGGTTCCCTCATCGAACTCCCCGGCCCGCATCCGCTCGAACAGGGAGAGGTTCTCCCCCACGGACCGGTTGCGGTAGGGGCTCTCCTTTCCCGGTTCGGTCAGGGTGCCCCGGTACTCGCGCATCTGGTCCGCGCTGAGGTCGCAGACGTAGGCCTTGCCCGCCCGGATAAGCTGCAGGGCAAACCCGTAGAGCTTTTCGTAGTAATCGGAGGCGTAGTAGAGACGGTCCTCCCAGTCGAAACCGAGCCACTTCACGTCACGGATGATGGACTCGACGTATTCCATGCTCTCGCCGCTGGGGTCCGTATCGTCCATCCGCAGGTTGCAGGTTCCCCGGTACTGCGCAGCGATGCCGAAATTGAGGCAGATGGACTTGGCGTGCCCGATATGCGGATATCCGTTCGGCTCCGGGGGAAAGCGGGTGGCCACCCGGCCCCGGTGTTTGCCGGTTTTCAGGTCGGCGTCGATGATGTCCCGGATGAAATCGGATGGAAGCGGCGGATCGGTCGGGGTCATGTCACTGGGCTCCTTTTTTCGGGTGGAATCGGGCTGTCCGTCCCGGTGGAGGACCTGCCGAAGGAAGCGGCGGTCCGGACCTCCTGTTCATTTTTACAGCAGCCGGGCGATCATAGAAAAAAGGGGGTTACGACTCGCGGTCTTAACCCCCCCGGTTTTCATGGTAGGCGGTACTGGGATTGAACCAGTGACTTCTACCGTGTGAAGGTGACCTTCGTGCTATATGGTGTTATAATATCAAAGACTTACACTATCACAAATGCGGGTTTAACGGCTTTTTTTCGCTCTTTTATGTTTGAACCGCCACAGGAAGCCGCCACAGATTTTCCACCAGGTTGTTTGAAAAATCCAGCCATGATTATCCTATAACGAAGCGTGC
>JBFYYH010000265.1:0-3427 GCA_041310125.1 Syntrophaceae bacterium
CGGTCCCTATCTGTTGTGGGCGCAGGATATTTGAGAGGAGCTGTCCCTAGTACGAGAGGACCGGGATGGACGAACCTCTGGTGTTCCAGTTGTCGTGCCAACGGCATCGCTGGGTAGCTAAGTTCGGAAGGGATAACCGCTGAAAGCATCTAAGCGGGAAGCCCACCTCAAGATAAGATATCCCTCCTGATGGAGACATCAGGACTGAAGACCCCTCGTAGACCACGAGGTTGATAGGTCAGGTGTGCAAGCACAGTAATGTGTTGAGCTTACTGATACTAATCGGTCGTGAGGCTTGACCATAATATTTATGGTTTCATCATGATGCACTCGGCCTTTGAGTCACAATATGCAATTGTAGCACTCATCGAGATATTTCGGTGGCTATAGCGGAGAGGACCCACCCGTTCCCATTCCGAACACGGAAGTTAAGCTCTCCAGCGCCGATGGTACTGCACGGGCGACTGTGTGGGAGAGTAGGTGCCGCCGGAATTTATTTGCAAACCCCCTCCGCTTGGAGGGGGTTTTTTTATTGTACAGAAATCGGGGCGTGTGTTATGGTTTCGCACCCATTTTCACCATTCCAAAACAGGAGAAGGACGGCATGTCAGGCCACTCGAAATGGAGCACGATCAAGAGGAAAAAGGGCGCCATCGACTCGAAGAGGGGAAAGATCTTCACCAAACTGATCAAGGAGATCACCCTGGCGGCAAGGCTCGGGGGTGGGGATATCGAAGGAAATGCCCGATTGCGGTCTGCTGTCCTGGCGGCAAAAGAAGAGAACATGCCCAAGGACAACATCGACCGGGCCATCAAGAAGGGGACTGGGGAATTGGGGGGTGGGGCCGCCTATGAAGAGTTCACCTACGAGGGATATGGACCGGCAGGCGTGGCGGTGATTGTCGAGGTGATGACCGACAACAAAAACCGGACGGTGGCGGAGATCCGGCATCTCTTCTCCAAACACGGAGGGAATCTCGGGGAGAACGGCTGCGTAGCCTGGATGTTCGACAAGAAGGGCAGCCTCGTCATCGAGAAGAAGGTTGTGGAGGAGGACGCCTTGATGGAGGCGGCCCTCGATGCCGGCGCGGACGACGTCCGAGACCAGGAAAGCGAGTGGGAGGTGATCACCGATCCGGCGGCCTTCGAAAAGGTGAGGAAGGCGATCGACCAGATGGGGTGGAAGGTACTCGACGCGCGCATCGGGATGATCCCCCAGAACACAATCCGGCTGGAGACGGGGAAGGCGGAACAGATGCTCAAACTCATGGAGCGGCTGGAGGACAATGACGACGTCCAGAACGTCTATGCCAACTTCGATATCTCCGACGAAGTGATGGAAAAGCTGTCGGTTTCGTGAAATGAAACCATTGGAAATCATGTTCCCTCCGCGCGCTGTACATTTTTCGACCCTGTAGCTGCCAGCTAAAGCTGCCGGGGGGAAGTTTGCTGCGCTTCGCGCTCAGACAGTTTTCCCGGCGAGCGCTCCGCTGCGCGCACAGGTTGCCCCGAAAAATTGACAATGCGCGCTTCCGGGACCTGATTTCCAAGTTACGCAGGATTTATATGAAGCAGGAGGAAGTCACGTTCAGGGTATTGGGAATCGATCCGGGGAGCCACGTCACGGGTTACGGCGTGGTCGAAAAGGCAAGGGGCGGCCTGTGCTGGATCGCTCACGGCGAGATCCGGCCGGCGAGAGGGGGGACGCTTTCCTCGTGTCTGCAGACGATCTACGACGGCCTGCGGGAATCGATCCGGCAGTGGACCCCCGACGCGGTCGCCGTTGAGGACATTTTCTACGGGAAGAACGTCCGCAGCCTGATCCGGCAGGGGCATGTCCGGGGCGGGGTGATCCTCGCCGCCAGGCACGAAGGGATCCCGATTTACGAATACAGCCCGTTGGAGATCAAGAAGGCGGTCGTTGGCTACGGCCGGGCGGAAAAGGGGCAGGTCCAGCAGATGGTCCGGGCGATCCTGAAGCTTCCGGAACTTCCTTTGCCCGATGCGGCCGACGCCCTCGCCGTTTCCATCTGTCACATTCATTTTTCGAAAACGGAACCCATCTGAGATGATTGCGCGGATCAGCGGCATCCTCATGGAGAAATCGGTCGCCCACTGCGTCGTGGATGTCCAGGGCACGGGCTACCGGATCTTCACCTCTCTTTCGACCTTCTACGAGCTGCCCGACATCAACCAGGCGGTCGTCCTCCGCATCCACACCCATGTCCGGGAGGACGCGATCAGCCTTTACGGGTTTCATACCGAACAAGAGCGGGCCGTCTTTCAGATGATGATCTCCGTCAGTGGGATCGGCCCCCGGCTCGCCGTCAACATCCTCTCCGGCATCACGGCGGGGGAGTGGATCCAGGCCGTGGCGGAGGGGAACCTGAGGCGCCTCACCGGGATTCCCGGCGTGGGAAAGAAGACGGCGGAGCGGATGATCCTCGAGCTGAAGGACAAGGTGGCCGGCCTCGCCGGGGAGCCTCCAGCGGCCGGTGTCTTCCGGACCGGAAGCGGCGAGCGGGTGAAGGAGGATGCCCTGTCCGCGCTCGTCAATCTCGGCTACAGGGCCTCCGCGGCAAGAGAGGCCCTCGAGCGGATTGTTGAGCAGGCGCCGGAACCGCTTCCCCTCGACCTGCTGCTGAAGAAGGCGCTAAAAAGCCTCGCCGGTTGAGACCGTGCGCGGCATTTCCGCAAGAACCGGAGGTTGAACGCTTCCCGTGAAAAAAACCGATTCCATCTCCATCGGAGCGAAAAACCCGTTGACCGTTTCCGGTGAACTCGAAGGGGAGGAGACGTTCGACGTCTCCCTGCGGCCTGGCAGCCTTTCCGAGTATGTCGGCCAGGAGAAGATCAAGGAGAACCTGGCCATCTTCATCGAGGCGGCAAAGAAGCGGCGGGAGGCACTCGACCACGTGCTCCTCTACGGCCCGCCAGGCCTCGGAAAGACGACGCTGGCCTATATCATGGCCCGGGAGATGGGCGTGGACATCAAGGTGACGTCCGGACCGGTGATCGAAAGGCCGGGGGATCTGGCGGCGATCCTGACGAATCTCCATCCGCAGGATATCCTCTTCATCGACGAGATCCATCGTCTGTCCCACGTGGTGGAGGAGATCCTCTATCCGGCCATGGAGGATTTTCACATCGACATCCTCATCGGTCAGGGACCGTCGGCGAGGTCGATGAAGCTGGAGATCCCGAAATTCACCCTGATCGGGGCCACGACCCGGGCGGGGCTTTTGACCTCCCCCCTGCGCGACCGGTTCGGGATGAGTTTCCGTCTCGACTTCTATACGCCCGAGGAGCTGTCCGTCATCATCCGCCGCTCGGCCAGGATCCTCTCCGTGGATATCGTCGAGGAGGGGGCCGCCGAGATGGCCTCCCGATCGCGGGGGACTCCCCGGATCGCCAACCGTCTGCTCCG
>JBFYYH010000266.1:0-3439 GCA_041310125.1 Syntrophaceae bacterium
GGACGACGCCCGGATTGTTCAAGGTCAATCCTGATCAACAGAATTGGCGGATCCACTCAAGGAACAATTGAGGGAGGTTGCCATGAAAAAGAGAGGCTGGTCCGTTGCGCTCTGCTTTGGCCTGATTTTGCTCGTCGGAATCTGGTGCGAGCGCCAGGCAAACGGTTATATGCAGTGCGGGAATGGCGCAATCGAGGGTGTGGAAGAGTGCGACAACGGTGAACGCAACAGCGATTCCGTTCCGGATGCATGCCGCTCGGACTGCAAACGCCCCTGGTGCGGCGACGGGGTGGTGGATTCAGGGGAAAAGTGCGACGACCGTTCTGGAAATTCGGATATCGTGCCCAACGCCTGCCGAAAAAACTGTCGGTTTCCGAGCTGCGGAGACGGCATCCATGATGTTGCATACGGTGAGGAGTGTGACGACGGGAATCAGAGCGAATCCGACGGCTGCCGGTCGGATTGCAGAACCTGCGTTCAGTTGATCGGAAACCTTTTCGCCAATGCCGACACGTTCGTTTGCCGAGAGTCTTACACTCTTCCCAGTTATCCGGATGCCGGCGCAATCATCGTCCAAAATCACGCGGTCGTGGTCGATTGCGCCGGGGCGACTCTACAGGGCTCCGGAGAGGGCGCCGGCATCTTTGTCCGGCATGCGGATGATGTCACCATCCGCAACTGCACGGTTACCGGCTATGCCGCCGGGATCAAGGCGGTCAACTCACAGCGGTTGGTCATCGAGGGGAACAATCATTTGACCGGAAATACGCGCGGTGTTGTGCTGGAGAACTCGACCCGGGGGGATCGAAAGGCCATGGCGGACACGCCGGGGATTTCTCAAGCCACCCTCCAGGGCGCGATCCCGGGGACACCGGCTGATGGCGGGAGAGTCGCACCGCCACGGATGGATTCCCCGGGCGTCAAACGAATGCGGACGGGGGTCGTTCCGAAAGCGCCGATCGTTGCCGGGCCGTTACCGGCGGTGGCCCCCAACGCCAAGGTTGTCAAGGACGGAAAGCGGGTCTTCCTTGACTTGAATGTGGCCGTGACTCGGGCTGAAGTTTATGCGGGGAAAAGGCGACTGGGGCGGCTGCCGGGGGGAACCCGCATCGAAATCACCGGCCACGTTCCGAACGCAGTGCAGGGTGAACTGATTCTTCACTATTTCGATGCGAGGGGCACCCGAACCGACCAAACGGTCCACGTCGGGGCGGGCAGCAAGTAGGCGACGACGGGCAGAGCCTTTCAGCGTACCGGAATTCCCCCGGACCCATCTCCCATTCCCCTTCCGATCCCCCGGAAGGGCGGTCGGACCGTCATGGGGAGGAGACGATGAAAAAGACGCTCTGGAGAAACCCAATGAGGCGCCCTTGTCATCCCAATTACCGCCAATACTCTCGTGATTCATGACACCGAACTCCTTCTTCGTCCGGCAGCTGGAAATTCATCGGGACAAGCCGGGATAGAGATCGGGGAAAAACCATCCCGCGGCATGGATCGGAAAACCAAAGCGGACATTGCCTTTCGGCGTATCCGAGAGAAGCAATCCTTCCGCGATCAATTGCCCCAGGAGACTCCTGCCCGTTCGTTCTTTCAGGCCCGATGCCACGACGACCGCACCACGGGCCTCTTCCCCCTTCACCAAGACCTCCTGGAGCATCCGGGCGGCCTCCCTCCTCAGACCTTTCTCCCCCTCCGGACCGGGAATCATCCCGGAGGCACGAAGTTCGATGTATTGCCGGATTCGCTCCGCCAGTCCCTCCAGCCTCAGCAAATCTCCCATGTAGTTCAACTGATCAAGACAGACCTCTAAAAAAAAACGGCAAAAAAAGATCAACCCCTCGTTCGAGAGATTTCCCCTACCGTCGAGATCGTTCCGGCGGGGTGCATCGGCCCGGGAAAGGGCGACCTTGTATTCAATATCCTTTCGGGCGAGCCCGCGGCTGACCGACCAGAGGCCTAAGCCCGAAACAGGGCTCCGGTGGAGGTAAGCCTCCGTGAAGAGGCGGGACACCCGGCCGTTGCCGTCAAGAAAGGGATGGATCCACATGAGCCGGTGGTGTGCCGCGGCTGCCGCTATGAGCTTCAGAGCGCCGGGATGCTTTTCCGGGGCATACGCCTCGCTGAAGCGATCCAGAAATGCCTTGATCGAGTGGTGCGCGGGCGGCTCGTGATACCCCACTTTGACTGCCTCTTCACGCAGTTCACCAGGTTTGACCCGGCTTTGCCTTCCTGTCTCGGGATGCGTCACGATCTGGAATGCCTCTGGCAGTTGCTGGTAGAATTCCCGATGGAGGTCGCAGAGAAATTTCGGACCGGCAATGTTGACACTCGGTTCATTCCGCAGTTTCTGCTCCATGGCCTTCTGGACACAGATATGGGCCACACTTTCCATCTGGAGGTTTTTCTTGGCAGGTTCCGAATCATATTCTTCGCGCATGGCGCGGACGATATCATGGGGGTGGGTGTGATGACCCTCGATCCTGTTGGAATAGTAACTGTTGATGATCCGGAGCAGTTCCCGAAGCGTGCCGAGCGTCACGGGATGCTGCCTGTTCCCCAGAGCCGCGGATTTCTGAATGACTTCCAAAGCAAAGTCTTGCAGTTCTTCAGCCCCTTCGGGCATCAGGGGGGTCATTTCGTGGATTTGCGCTCCCATATCCTTGCCTCATTTGCCGATCTTTTTGCCGATCACAATTTTTATATTAATTCAATATTACGTCGCATTATATACCATAAACCCATTTAATGCAATAATATTTGCCGATATTTTTGCCGATGTAATGAACCTTCACGCAGCAAGCCGCGGGGCATCCAACATCGCTGCATCCGGCCTGAAAAAAATGGGAACAGTCCTTCGGCACTGTTCCCATTCCGGTTTTCCCGAAGCCCACGACCCTGTCGTGTTCCGCTTATTTAGAGCCCCGAACCCCACTTCCGGCTGTCTCTGGAGGCGGCGTCCTTCTTCAGGTGGAGCTGGGTGTCGCGGCCGATGAAGTCGAACAGGCCGTTGAAGTGGTCGATGTCCTGCGCCACGTCGCGCGTCCAGGGGGAAAGGCCGAAGTAATAGAAAGTCTTGGAATCCGTCCCGCGGAAGAGCCGCATCGGGATGGTAAACGATATCCCTTTGTCGTGGTAGCCGCGGCTCCAGGGGTCCGTGAAGATGTCGGTGTTCGTCTGGCTGTACCAGGCGGAGAGGATCACCCCGTTGAAGAACTTCGACAGCGTCAGCCTCGTCCCCCGGTCGCCCGCCAGGAACTGCCCCGTCTTGAGGTCCACCGTCGTCTCCAGCTCCGGGATATTCAGGCGGGTGTTCAAGAAGCCCGTCACGTAGGTGCTTTTGAAGTCATTCTCCTTGAATCCAAAGATCTTGTCCGGGTCGCGCTTCTTGACGACGCTCCCCGAGAGCCCCACCATGAACCTTCCGCCCCAAAAAGGC
>JBFYYH010000267.1:0-4583 GCA_041310125.1 Syntrophaceae bacterium
CAGAGGCCAGAGACTGCGTTTGCACATGATTCAACCCTCCTCAATTAAGTTGGTTTTTCCCGTTCTGTGGTGTTTGTCCATTGCACTTTGAATGCCGGAAGAAAGGGTGTCGGTGATGGCCTCGGCTGCCCGGCAGACCCACTCATCTACCCCTTCCATCTCCTGCTCGGAAAAGGGTTCCAGGACGTACCCTTCGACCATCGATTTGCGGGCCGGTCTTCCAATGCCGAACCTGAGCCGCATGAAGTCCGCGGTGCCGAGATGATCGATCAGCGAAATCAGCCCTTTGTGTCCCCCGTGTCCCCCTCCGACCTTGAGGCGGATCGTCCCGAAGGGCAGGTCCAGATCATCGTGTGCGACGATCATCTCCGCACAGTCGATCCGGAAATAATCCACCAGCCTTCGGACAGCGCTCCCGCTCAGGTTCATGAAGGTCTGCGGTTTTGCCAGGAAGGCTGCCCGGCCGGCGATCTTTCCCTTTCCGATCAAGGCGTCAAAAAGCGTCTGCTGGACAAGGATGTCATGCCGCAGCGCCAATCGATCGAGGACGAGAAAACCCGCGTTGTGTCTGCTCCAGCGATACCGGATCCCCGGATTTCCCAGACCGACCAAAAAATTCACACCGCCCCCCGAATCGCCTCCCTGTCCGGCTCATCGATCCCTGGACGAAGAGGATCTTCAGGCGCCGTCAGCCCTTCGCGGGCGCTTCTTCCTCGGCGGGTTCCGCGGCTTCACCACCCTCCGCCTCCGCTTCGGCCTGCGGCACGGAAACCTTGACCACGGCGACCATGGCCACGCCGACATCTCCCGGATCCAGAACGGAGATGCCCTCCGGGACCGGGATATCCTGCACCTTGATCGAGTCCCCGATATCCAGTTTGCTCACATCCACATCGATGAAATCGGGCAACACGGAGGGAAGACAGGCGATCTTCAGGTCCCGTTTGAGATGCTGAAGTTCTCCCCCCTTCTCAATCCCGACCGCCGTTCCAAGGAAACGAAGGGGAACCTCGAGGGTCAGCCGGTGATCCATGCGGATTTCGTAAAAATCGGCGTGCTGAAACCGTCTGCTGACCGGTTCAATCTGGAGTTCCTTGATCATGGAGAGCTTTTCCAGAGGCTTTTCCCCTTCGATAAGCAGCCGGATGAAGACGTTTTCCTTTTTCTCTTTGACGATCTTCCGCAGTTCTGCGGCGTTCACCGAAAGGGAAATGGCCTCCTCTCCCCGGCCGTAGAAAACGGCGGGAATCAACCCTTCCTTGCGGAAACGTCTTGCCGGCCCCTTGCCGGATTCTTTGCGAATACAGGCTTTTAGTTCTGTCACCTCCATGAAATCCTCCTAAATGAATAATGAGCTGACTGAATCGTTGTAATAGATCCTGCGGACCGCCTCGCTGAGGAGCCCCGAAACGGAGAGGACCTTGATCCGGCTGCAGGCCTTGGCCTTTTCATGCAGGGGGACCGTGTCCGTGACGATGACTTCCTTGAGGGAGGACTGTTCAATCCGCTCGATGGCCGGTCCGGAAAGAACGGGATGGGTACAGCATACGGAAACCTCGATCGCTCCTTCTTCCGAGAGGGCCTTGGCTGCCTGCACCACGGTTCCGGCCGTGTCGATCAGGTCGTCGAGCAGAATGACCCTCTTTCCCTTGACGTGACCGATGATGTTCATCACCTGGGCTTCATTCGGCCCTTCTCTCCGCTTGTCGATGATGGCCAGGCTGGCTCCGAGCCGTTTCCCGAAAGCCCGCGCCCGTTCCACGCCCCCCGTGTCCGGCGAGACGATCACGAGGTTGTCGTTCGTGTAGTGTTTCTTGATATAGTCCAGCAGAACCGGCGTCGCGAAGAGGTTGTCCACCGGGATGTTGAAGAAACCCTGAATCTGGCCGGCATGGAGGTCCATCGCCAGGACGCGGTTTGCACCCGCCACGGTGATGAGGTCGGCGACGAGCTTGGCCGTGATCGGTGCACGCGGCAACACTTTGCGGTCCTGCCGCGCATAGCCGTAATAGGGGATGACGGCGGTGATCCTGTCCGCGGAGGAGCGGCGCACGGCATCGATCATGATCAGCAGTTCCATCAGCGTGATGTTCACCGGCGGGCAGGTGGGCTGGATGAGAAAAACATCCATCCCCCGGACATTTTCATTGATTTCCACCCGTGTTTCGCCGTCGCTGAATGTGGTGACGTTGGCCTTTCCGAGGGGCACCCCCAGGTTCTCGGCGATCTTTCTGGCGAGAACCTGGTTCGCGTTCCCGGAAAAAACCCTCATTCTCTCAAGCATCTGATTTCCTTCAATCCCTCTGGTTGGCTGGGGCGGGAGGATTCGAACCTCCGAATGCAGGATCCAAATTCCTGTGTCTTACCGCTTGACGACGCCCCATTTCGATTCCGCCGCAAGACCGAATCCCGTATCCGAAGCAAATCCTGGGAGAGGAGCCCGTTTCCCTTACAGGGAGTGGGCCACGAACACCGTGAATCCGCCTCCCTGCCTCAGAAGAACCTCCTCCGCCCGAAAAGCGGCCTCTTCTTCCGCAAATACCCCGAAAACGGTTGGTCCGCTGCCCGACATCAGGGCGCCGCGGGCGCCGCTTTGGATCAAAAGAGCCTTGAACTGATCCAGAACAGGATGCATGGCGATGGTCACTGTTTCCAGATCGTTGGTCAGGCCCTGAAGCAAATCGTCTGCTGTATAAAATCGCGGGATGCTATAATTTATTTCTCTGCTTGTCAATCCCAAATTGAGTTTCTGATACACCATTTTCGTGGGGGTTTCGAACCCCGGATGGATCAGGACAAACCAAAGGGGGGGGAGGGGAGGGGCCTCTCTGAGCTCGTCCCCAATGCCGGAGGCCCAGGCGGTCTTTCCGAAGATGAAGAAAGGGACATCCGCCCCCAGTCCGGAACCGATTTCCATCAATTCATCCCGGGTAAGCGGATTTCCGGAGATCTCGTTGAGGGTGATCAGGGTCGTCGCGGCATTGGAGCTTCCCCCTCCGAGTCCCGCGGCGATGGGGATCCGTTTGCGGAGCGTAATCTCGACTCCCGGAGGGGCGCCGATCCGCGAGAAGAATGCCGCCGCCGCACGAAAGACGATGTTTCCCTCGTCCTCCGGAAGTCCGGCGTCCGGACAATGGAGGAGGATGCGGTCTTCACAGGGGGAGAAGGAGATCTCGTCAAAGAGGCTGATCCTTTGCATCAGGGAGAGGATATCGTGATAACCGTCGGGCCTCTTCCGGAGAACCCGTAGATAGAGGTTGAGCTTGGCCGGAGAGGTTTTTTGGATCATTTTTTTGTCATTTCCTTGACGTATCTCATCTGCAACTCAAAGAGGATGCCATCGAGCAACTGCTTTTCATTCTCGTCGAGATTGCCCTCCGTTTTCTTCTTCAGGATGGCGAGTATATCAATGGTCTGCTTGGCGGCCGTCAGGTTCTTCCGGGTTTCTTTCGTGACCGGGTCGGGGAAGTCCCCGAAATGGTACATGGCGGTCGTACTGAGGGAAAAGACGAATCCCGTGAAGCTGATCTCCGGAAAGGGGGTCTCCTCCTCTTCCGGAGCCGGCTTCTCCTCCGCGATCTCCTTCGATTTCCCGACTTCGGCCGCCGGTTTTTCCCCTCCCGCCTTCGTTTCCTCCTCCTCGCGGACGGCCCCCGTTTCATCGAAGAGGCGGCGGTCCTTGATCACAAATCCCTTTTCCTTCTTCTGTTCTTCCATGAAACCTCCTTGATGGCTTTGCAAAAAGTCCGGATGGTCAAGTTGCGCTTCACCCTCCCCCTTTTCGCCGGGGAAGGCTTTTTTGCGGCGTACGCAACAGGTACGACTCATTCCCCAGGATTGGCCCTGCTGATTCTTCAATTCACGCGCCTTGCTTGCGGCCGGGGAAGCCTACACGGGCCTCATGCTCCTGAGTCGGGCGATCCTCTCCTCGATCGGCGGGTGGGTGCTGAAAAGGTTCATCAGCGAGCGTCCAGTCAGGGGATTGACGATGAAGAGATGAGCCGTGGAGGGGTTCGCCTCCATCGGGATCGCCCGGGAAGCGCGGGATAGTTTCTCCAGGGCGCCCGCAAGGCTGTAGGGTTTTCCCGAGACCCGCGCCCCGCCTTCATCGGCGAGGTACTCCCGGGACCTTGAAATCGACATCTGGATGATCGTGGCGGCCAGAGGCGCCAGGACGGCCATCAGGATCAGACCGAGGATCCCGCTTCCCCCCTCCTCCTCGTCCCGTCCGCCGCCGAACAGGGCGGCCCACTGGGCCATGTTGGCCAGCATGACGATGGCGCCGGCCAGGGTGGCGGCAATCGATCCGACCAGCATGTCCCGGTTCTTGATGTGGCTCAGTTCATGGGAGATGACCCCTTCCAGTTCATCGCGGCTGAGGATTCCCAGAAGTCCTTCCGTAACGGCGACCACGGCGTGGTTTTCATCGCGTCCCGTGGCGAAGGCGTTGGGGGTGTCGCCGGGAACGATGTAGACGGATGGCATGGGCAGGGATGCTTTGAGCGCGAGATTTTTCACCATGGCATGGAGTTCCGGCGCCTGGTCCTCCGAAACGGGCTGGGCTCTGTACATCCTCAGAACCA
>JBFYYH010000268.1:0-4690 GCA_041310125.1 Syntrophaceae bacterium
TCCCCGGGGCAAATCTTGTCCTGATCGAGGGGACGGGACATTTCGTCATGCTGGAGGATCCGGAGGCCTTCAACAAGGCCCTGACGGATTTCGTGAACTCCCTCCCTCAGGAGGATGCCCTGCGGGAAAATGCGGTGTGAGCGAAGAGCCGAAATCCTCGCGGGCACGGCTCTCCGGCGGGGAAACCGCGTCCGCGATCTGTCCCCCGCCGTCTTTGGCAAGGCCCCGGGGGTTCCTAATCCCATTCAACCTCCCCGCCGCAAGCTGCGGGGCATCTCACCGTGGGCAGCGGCCATCCAAGCGAAGCAAGCTTCGGGGAATCTGACCCGGAGAGATTGAAGGAAAAGGACAGAAACGATGTTCATGATGGGGAATTTCATCGCCGCTCTGGCCCATGTCCTCGATATCGCGCTCACCGTCTACATGTGGATCATCGTCATCCGGGCGCTCCTCTCCTGGGTGAACCCCGATCCCTACAACCCGATCGTCCGTCTGCTCTACCAGTTGACCGAGCCGCTCATGGCCCGTATCCGGCGCTGGATTCCCCTCCGGGGAGTGGGGATCGACTTTTCGCCCCTGATCATCCTGCTGGCGATCGTCTTCCTCCAGAGTTTTCTGGTCCGGAGCCTGCTCGACTTTTCGCAATCCTTCCGGTGACGGCCTTGAGCGGATCGCTCGGACGGAATCTGCATGCGACGTCCCCGCCGGGCCCGCGGCGCAGCCGGTTTGGATTCCGCGCTCCAGCAGCGCCGATGGAGGAATCATGATCCCTCTCCGCGAGACCCGGGAAGGCGTCGCTTTCCGGATCCGCGTCGTTCCGAGGGCTTCGCGCTCCGAAGCGGCCGGCATCCAGGAAGGCGCACTGAGACTGAGGATCACCGCGCCCCCCGTGGAGGGGAAGGCCAATGAGGAGTGCATCCGGCTGCTCGCGGAACTCCTCGGCGTGAAAAAGGCGCAGGTGACGATCCTCGCCGGCCATGCCTCGCGGACCAAGACCGTCGCCGTCGCGGGTCTGAGCGCCGGGGAGATCGCCGCGAGAATCCCCGGCGCAAGGGAAGTTTCGATTCTGACCGGGGTCAAGGGAGCAACATGAATTTCGCTCTTCAGGAGATCCTCCGCCATGGGTAACGTCCCGCTATCGGAGAGCTCCCGGGTCATCCGGGCCGCGGGGGTCGTGGGCATCGCGACGATGCTCTCCCGCGTCTTCGGCTTCCTCCGCGACATGGTCGTCGCCGGCTTCTTCGGCGCCGGCTGGTCGACGGACGCCTTCTTCGTCGCCTTCCGGATCCCCAACCTCCTCCGCCGGCTCCTCGCCGAGGGGTCGCTGACCGTCTCCTTCGTCCCCGTCTTCACCGAGTATCTGCGGACCAGAACCAGGGAGGAGGCGCTGGAGCTGGCCAACGTCACCTTCACGGCCCTCTCGATCCTCCTCGTCGCCGTCTCGCTCGCGGGGGTGCTCTTCTCCCCGCTAATCGTCGCGGTCATCGCGCCCGGCTTCGTCAGGACGCCCGGCCAGTACGACCTGGCCGTCTTCCTCACCCGGCTGATGTTCCCCTATATCCTGCTCATCTCGCTCGTCGCCCTCTGCATGGGGATCCTCAATTCGCTGCGCCACTTTGCGGCGCCGGCCCTCTCCCCGGTCGTCCTGAACCTCTCGATGATCCTGGCCGCGCTGACCCTCCGCGGCTTCTTCCGGGAGCCGATCTTCGCCCTCGCCGTCGGCGTCATGGCCGGAGGGGTCCTCCAGCTCGCGATGCAGTGGCCGTTCCTGGTCCGGATGGGGGTCCGCCTGAAGCCGGACTTCCGCTTCCGCCATCCGGGCCTGAGGAGGATCGGACAGTTGATGCTGCCGGCGGCCTTCGGCGCGGCGATCTACCAGATCAACGTCTTCGTCGGCACCATCCTCGCTTCGCTGCTGCCCGCGGGGAGCGTCTCCTACCTCTACTACGCCGACCGGATCGTCGAGCTGCCCCTCGGCGTCTTCGCGATCGCCGTGGGAACGGCGACGCTCCCGAGCTTTTCGGAACAGGTCGCCCTGGGGAAGACCGAGGAATTCAAGCGGACGATCGCCTTTTCGCTCCGGCTGCTCCTGTTCATCACGATCCCCGCGACGGTCGCGCTGATCGCGCTGCGGGTCCCGATCCTCTCCGTCCTCTTCCAGCGCGGGGCCTTCGGGGCCGAGGCGACACTCCTCACGGCCGAGGCCCTCCTCTATTACGCCGTCGGCCTCTGGGCCTTTTCCCTGATCCGGATCGTCGTCTCGGCCTTCTACGCCCTCCAGGACACCCGCTCCCCGATGAAGGCCGCGATCGTCGCCCTCGTCGTCAACGCCGCCTTGAGCGTCGCCCTGATGTTCCCCCTGAAGCACGGGGGAATTGCGCTCGCCACCTCCATCGCCTCGGCCGTGAACGTCGGGATGCTCTGGGTCATCCTCCGGCGGAGGATCGGCGCCCTGCTCGACCGGGAGTTCTACCGCTCCGTCGGGAAGACCGCCCTCGCCTCCATCGTCATGGGAGGGGTGTTTCTCCTGATCGGCATGGCCTGGCCCTGGAACACCGACGGGCCGTTCGACGCCCGCCTCATCCATCTGCTCCTCTGCATCTCCGGGGGCGGTGCAGCCTTCTTCGCGGCCGCCTGGCTGCTGAAAAGCCCGGAGGTCACGACGACGCTGGAGACCCTCCGCCGGCGGATCGGAAGAAACAGGTCTACTCGACCCAATAAACAAACAAATTTCAGGAGTAGTTCATGAAGGAACTGTGGCGAAAATCAGCGTGCGAGTTGGCAAGGCTCCTCGTGAACAAGAATGTTTCCTCAGCAGAGGTGGTCGATGCGCACCTGGCCCGGATCGAGGAAGTCAACCCCAGGGTGAATGCCGTGGTGCGCGTGCTCGCCGCTGAGGCGCGCGCGGCGGCGATCGAGGCGGATCGAAAGACCTCAGCCGGCGGCCCCCTCGGACCCTTGCACGGTGTGCCCTTCACGGCGAAGGAGAACATCGACATGGCGGGCCTGCCCACGACCTGGGGCCTGCCTGCTCTGGCTCAGGCCGTCGTCCCGCTCGACGCACCGGTGGTTGAAAGAATGCGCTCCGCGGGGGGCATACCGATCGGTCGTACGAACCTGCCGGATATGGGGCTTCGCGTCCATACCGACAGTTCGCTGCACGGTCTCACCCGCAACCCGTGGAACCGAGCCCGAACTGCGGGCGGTTCAAGCGGGGGAGAGGCCGTGGCGTTGGCGACCGGCATGAGCCCCATTGGACTTGGAAACGACATCGGGGGTTCGCTGCGCAATCCGGCGAATGCCTGCGGAATCGCATCCATCAAGCCCTCCGCGGGCAGGGTTCCGGACGCCAGCCTCATGCCGGTCCAGGACAGACTGCTTGCTGTACAGTTGATGATGGCCCAGGGACCGATGGCACGAAGAGTTGCTGACGTACGCTTGGGACTGCAGGTTCTGATGGGTGCGCATCCTCGCGACCCTTGGTCGATCGACGCGCCCCTCGCGGGTCAGCCACTTGCCGGGCCGATCCGCGTCGCGGTGGTGCCGGCTCCTCCCGGCGGCAGCGTCGATCCGGTGATATCCGCTGTCGTGCGTCGGGCCGCCGACGTTCTTTCAGACGCCGGCTACGACATTGTGGAGAATTGCCCGCCCCGCTTTGAGGAGGCCGTCGCCGTCTGGGCCCGGTTTCTCGTGGGCGATTTCGCATCGGTCCGGAGCCAGTTGTCGCTGCTGCTTGGCGCCGACTCCCTGGCCTTCAATAACGCCGTCAGCAGCATCGTGACGCCTCTTGCCGACACGACCGCCATGTCGCAGTTGTTCGCGAGCCGCGACGGCATCGCCCGCGCCTGGTCTGAGTTCCTTGCGGTGCACCCGTTGATTCTGACGCCGACCTGGACCCAACTCCCCTTCGTGAACGGGTTTGATGCGGCAACGCCGGAAGGAGCGATCGCCACGGCGGAGTTGATTCGTCCGGTCGTGCCGGCCAACCTGCTCGGACTGCCAAGCGCTTGCGTCCCTGCCGGTCGGGATGACGCTACGGGTTTGCCGATCGGCGTGCTCCTCACGGGTCAGCGCTTTCGCGAGGACCTCTGCCTTGACGCTGCCGAAGCCGTCGAGGCACGCCTGGGCCTTGAGACGCCGATTGATCCGGTTGCGTGAGCGACTTCGTTGGTGCGACGGCGATGGGTCTCGCGACCCGTTCGGCCGGACGCCCTCCTATACTGCACGTTCCCGTCGTCCAGAAACCTTCAGGAGATCAAGCGGTCATAGCGACCCGACGTTCATTATTTCTTGACACCGAAGGTTCGCCTTCCTATAGTTTTCACATAAGAGGAACCCGTTTCATCCCCCAAGAAGCATTCTCGTTCAAGGACCCGACCATGAAGAGGAACACCGGATGTCTTGCACATCTTGCCCTTTGCCTGATGCTTCTTGCCATCTTCTTTCCCGGGATGGCGACTGCCGCGTCGGAAAAGCGCACGGCCTTGGTGATCGGCAACAGCGCCTACAGCCTCTGGCCTCTGAAAAATCCGGGGAATGATGCCGCGGCCATGGCTGCTCAATTACAGGAACTCGGCTTTGAAGTTGTTCTGAAAAGGGATGCCAATCTGCGGGCCATGGAAGAAGCCCTGACCGATTTCGGCGAGCGGCTGAAGGAAGGGGGAGTTGGCCTATTCTATTACTCCGGACA
>JBFYYH010000269.1:0-12206 GCA_041310125.1 Syntrophaceae bacterium
CCCTGAGGAATGAGGCGTACTGTTTCGTACGTCAAAAGGTCGAAGGGTGAAGCGCTACTTGAGCATCCGGACTTTTTTACGGAGCCGTCAGGGATGGGGAAAAAGATGGCGGAGATCACCCGCGTGTTCGTTCACGGCCTCGACAGCAGCAGCCGGGGAACGAAGGGGAGTTTCTTCCGGGAGAGGTACCCGGAGATGCTGCTGGAGGATTACTCCGGCCCCCTCGAAGAACGGATGGAACGGCTCGAAAAGGTTCTGAAGGGGAAAAGAAATCTGATCCTGGTCGGTTCGAGTTACGGGGGGCTGATGGCCGCCCTTTTCGCCTGCCGTCATCCGTCGCGCGTCCGGCGGTTGGTCCTTCTCGCCCCGGCCCTCGGTCTGGCCGATTGGGAATGGTTTGAGGATCATCCGCTGCGGATCCCGGCAACCCTCTACCATGGGCGGGCCGACACCGTCGTCCCGCCGGAGCAAACCCGGCAGATCGCGGTGCGGCTCTTTGCGAATCTCGAAGACCATCTCGTCGAGGACGACCACGACCTGCACCGGGTCTTCCCGACCCTCGACTGGGACGCGCTGCTGGAAATCGGCAAAAAGAGGGGGAACCTTTAACGCAGCATCCGGCCTTTTTACGAAGCCGTCAAGGATTGGCTTGACAGGCCGCGGCCATTCCCTGTAGCATCGGTCGCGCCCCGAGGAGAGAATATGTACTCACGAAAAGTCGTCATCCGCTATCCGGCCGATTTCGCCGAAAAGCCCATTATCTATTCGCTGGTCAAGAAATATGACCTGCTGTTCAATATCCTCAAGGCCCGAATCTTTCCCCGCCGGGAGGGGATGATCGTTCTCGAACTGAGCGGCGAAAAGGAAAACTTCGACAACGGCATCCGTTACCTCAAGGAGCTGGGGCTTCACGTGGAGCCGCTCTCCAAGAGCGTCAGCCAGAACGCCGACAAGTGCGTCCACTGCGGCGCCTGCACCGCCTTCTGCCCGACCGGATCGCTTTACTTCGACCGCGACTCCTGGAAGGTTCTCTTCGACCCGGAGAAGTGCAACGGCTGCGAGCTCTGCGTCTCAGCCTGCCCCGCCCGGGCGATGGAGGTCAATCTGTTTTAGACCCGGCCGTATTGCCGCCCTTTTCGACCATCGCCTTCCCTTTTTCTACTCCCTTGCCGACGACGACCTTCCCCCGGTCGATCCCCTCTTCGACGGCGGCCTTTCCCTTCCCGACGATCTCCTTTCCCTTCTCGTAGGTCTCCCGGTTCTTTTCGACCAGCTCCCGCCCCTTCTCGTACACGTCCCTTCCCTTTTCGATCGCCTCGCCGGTTCCGCTGCGGACCTTCTCCACAGCCTCCTTCAGGTTTGCGGGGCGGCTTTCCGGGTGCTTGAAATAGAAGTAGCCGCCGGCGACGATCGCGATGAGGATCAGGATCAACAGGAGTTTGACGAGGCCCTTGAACAGAAAATAGACGAGCAGCAGGGCCGCGGAAAAAACCACGATCGCGACCAGCGGATGTTCGGTCGCGGCGCGGACAATCTCTTGCATAGAGTACCTCCCCGGGAAAGATGCGGCATTCTACCGGAAACGGAGGTGAAAAACCATAAAATCGTTTCGCCTTGACAAACGGCAACCCCGGCGCTTAGATGGGATATCTATCCGGGCGGGAGCGAAAGGGGTCTGAATGTTGAAGGTCGCGTTGGCCACCCTCGGCTGCAAGGTCAACCAGTGCGAATCGGCCGGGATCGCGGAGGCGCTCCTGGCCCGGGGCATGGCCCTCGTCCCCTTCGAGGAAGAGGCGGATTGCTACATCATCAACACCTGCACCGTCACCGGACGGACCGACGGCGAGTCGCGCCGGCTCATCCGCCGGACGATCCGGAGAAATCCGGCGGCGGCCGTCGTCGTGACCGGCTGTTACGCGCAGAGATCCCCGGAGGAGATCGCCGGGATCCCCGGCGTCCGGATGGTCGCGGGAAACGAGGAAAAATCCAGGATCCCGGAGTTCATCGAAGGGATGGCCCCAAACGGACCGCTGATCCGGGTGGGAGAGATCGGGAAAGAGATCGTCCGCCCGGCGGCAGCCTCCTTCCCCGGCCATACCCGGGCTTTCCTGAAGATCCAGGACGGGTGCGACGCCTGTTGCAGCTACTGCATCGTGCCCCATGTCCGCGGCGGAAGCCGGAGTCTCCCCCCGGAGGAGGTTCTCGGGCGAATCTCCTCCCTCTGCGGTGCGGGCTTCCGGGAGGTCGTCCTCACGGGGATCCATCTCGGGGCCTACGGCCGCGATCTCCTGCCCGCCGCCAAGTTGGCGTCCCTTGTCCGGCGTATTGCGGAGGAAAGTCCCCTGGAACGGCTCCGGCTCAGCTCGATCGAGCCGCGTGAGGTGACGGATGAACTCCTCTTTCTCCTCGGGAATGGCTCCGGCCGCATCTGCCGCCATCTCCACATTCCCCTCCAGAGCGGGGACGACGCCATTCTGGCCGCGATGAACCGGGATTACGACGGGGGCTTTTTCCGTGGCCTGATCGATAGAGTCCGCAGCACCGTTCCCGGCATCGCCGTCGGGATCGACGTCATGGCCGGATTCCCGGGCGAAACGGAGGCGGCCTTTGACCGCACCGTCCGCCTGGTCGAGGGACTGCCCGTCGCTTATCTCCATGTCTTCCCCTTTTCCCGGCGGCCGGGGACGCCGGCGGCATCGATGCCGGACCAGGTTTCCGGGGAGGAGAAGAAGCGGAGGACGGCGCGACTGCGGGCTCTCGACGCCGCGAAGAGACGCGCCTTCGCCGAAGGATCTCTCGGAGAGACGCTCGATGTTCTGGTCGAGGCAAGACAGGACCGGGAAACCAACCATTTTGTCGGATTCTCCGACAACTACATCCCCGTCATCGTCCGCGGCAATGTCCCCGTGAACCGGATCGTCCGGGTCCGGCCCGATGCCTTCCGGAACGGCCGGCTGATCGCGGAGCCTCTCCCCGAACGGGGGCCTTCTTCTACGCGGATCGACCCATCCGAGGCAGCCGATGAATAAGGAAAGATTTCAGGCCCTGCGGGAGTTGGAGGCGTATCTCGGAACCCGCTTCGAGGATATCGGCCTGCTGGACAACGCCCTCACGCACCGGTCGTACGCGAACGAGAACCTCTCCCTCCCCTTCCGGGACAACGAGCGGCTGGAGTTTCTCGGCGATGCGGTCCTGGAACTCACCGTCAGCGACATGCTGATGAAGAAATTCCCCGATTGTGCGGAGGGGGAACTCTCGAAGATGAGGGCGTCCGTGGTGAACGAGCAGCCGCTTGCCGGGATCGCCCGGCGATTCCGGATCGGGGAGTTTCTGCTCCTCGGACGCGGGGAGGAGGCCTCCGGCGGCCGGCAAAAGACCTCCCTGCTGGCCAACGCCTTCGAATCGATCATCGCGGCGATGTACCTTGACGCGGGGTTCGACCGGACCGCCGCCTTCATCGGCCGGCTCTTTGAACCGCTCATCGAAGCAGGGGCGGCGGTCTCCCTCTACCGGGATTACAAGACGGCCGTGCAGGAGGTCTGCCAGAACCGCTTCCGCGAACTTCCCCGCTACGTGCTGCTCTCCGAAACCGGGCCGGATCACGACAAGCGCTTCGAAGCGGGCCTGGTCATCGGCGAACGGGTGATCGCCGCCGGGATGGGGCGGAACAAGAAGGAGGCGGAGCAGCAGGCGGCCCGGGCCGCGCTGGAGAACCTCCGGGGGACCGATCCCGCCCCGGCCTCCGGTACGGCTGTAGCGGAGGAGCCTCCGGCCGCAGCGCGTCCGTCTGACGGGAAGGGCTGAAGATGTTCCGCCGGAAGCCCCCATGCCGATGATCATCCCCTTCTTCCTCATGAACCGGGGCTGTCCCCACCGCTGCATCTACTGCAACGAGAGGCTGACCGCGGGAGATCTTCCGCAGCGGATCACGGAGGCGGATTTCGGAGAAACCGTCCGCGCCCATCTCGGCGGATCCCCTCGGAAGAGGGGTCCCGTGCAGATCGCCTTCTACGGGGGAACCTTCACCGGAATGCCGGCCCGGGAGCAGCGCCGGCTTCTGGCCATGGCGGTCCCTTTCCTCCGGCAGGGCGCGATTGACGGCATCCGCCTCTCCACCCGGCCCGACGAAATCGACCCGGCGGGAGCCGAACTCCTCCGGGAATTCGGCGTGACGACCGTGGAGGTGGGCACCCAGTCGCTCGACGACGATGTCCTCGAACGGTCCGCGAGAGGGCATACGGCGGCCGACACCGTCCGGGCGGTGACGCTTCTCCGGGAGAGGGGCTTCGAAACGGGGGTCCATCTGATGGCGGGACTGCCGGGCGACAGCCCCGAACGTTTCCTGGCGACCGTGGAGAGGACCGTCCTTTTGCGACCCGACTCCGTCCGGATCCATCCGCTCCTGGTCCTGAAGGAGACGCAGCTTGCCGGGGAGTTCCATCGGGGAACCTACCGCCCCCTGGCGCTTTCCGAGGCGGTCGACCTCTGCAAGAATGCCCTCAAAAGACTGAAGGCTGCCGGAATCCCCGTCATCCGCCTCGGCCTGCAGACCACCCGGCCGATGGAAGAGCCGGGTTCCGTCGTCGCGGGGCCGTTTCACCCGGCTTTCCGGTCGCTCGTCGAATCCGAGATCCTCCTGGAGATGGCCGGCGCGCTTCTCGCAACCGCGGGCGACAGGGCGGCGCCCGCCGGCGCTGCGGCCTTTTTTCTCTCCCCGGCCGATCTCTCGAATTTCTTCGGGGCGCAGCGGAAGAATGTCTCGGCCCTGAAGGCGCGCTTCGGCCTTGAGGCGATCCGCGTCATCGCGGATCCCGGGATGTCCAGGCTCAGCCTTCGCCTCGCGGCCGGCGGGACGTTTTTCGGAACCGACGTTTCCGGAGAAATTCTGGAGGTTCCGACGAAGGGTTTGCATCCCCCACCCGGTCATGCTATCCTGCGGCCCGCAATCCGGGCGGGGCATTCCCGGGGCCAAACCCCTCTCAGCCCCTCGGCGGCAGGGCCGGCCGATCCCGGACCGAAGGAGGAAGGCGTGTTCAAATCCGGTTTCATCGGCATCATCGGCAGGCCCAACGTGGGAAAATCGACCCTTCTCAACGGGGTCGTCGGCGAGCGGATCGCCATCACCACCCACAAGCCCCAGACGACGCGGAACCGGATCATGGGCATCCGGAACCTCCCGGGAGAGAAGGCCGGCCAGCTCATCTTTCTCGACACGCCGGGGATCCACCGGGGGACTTCCCCCCTGAACCGGGCGATGGTCGAAGCCGCGACCGGCACCTTCGGCAACGTCGACCTCCTCCTGCTGATCGTCGAGGCGGGCGAAGCCCCCCACCCGGATGACCGCTTCATCATCGACAGCCTTCGGGGCCTCCCGATTCCCGTCTTCCTGGTCATCAACAAGATCGACCTCGTGGAGAAACCCCTCCTGCTGCCCCTGATCGGCGCTTTTCGTGGACTCTTCCCCTTCCGGGAGATCCTCCCCGTCTCCGCCCTGAAGGGTCAGGGGCTCGACCCGCTCCTCGGGGAGATCCGGGAGATCCTCCCCGAAGGGCCCGCGCTCTTCCCCGAGGAGATGATGACGGATCGTTCCGAACGCTTCATCGCCGCAGAGATCATTCGGGAGAAGATCACCCTCCTCACCCGCCAGGAGATCCCCTACGCGAGTGCCGTTGTCGTCGACGCATTCCGCGAGGACGAAGAGCAGAACCGGATCCGGATCGCCGCGACGATCCATGTGGCCAGGGATTCGCAGAAAGGGATTCTCATCGGGAAAAAGGGGGCGATGCTCAAACAGATCGGGACCAAGGCGCGCCTGGAGATGGAGCGGTTCTTCGCGGCGAAGATCTTCCTCGAACTCTTCGTCCGGGTCGCGAAGGACTGGACAAACGATCCGAAGATGCTCCGGGAATTCGGCTACGGGGACAGGGGATGACCGCCACTGTCGCCATCATCGGCCGGCCGAATGTCGGCAAATCGACCCTCTTCAACCGCCTGGCGGGGGAAAACCGGGCAATCGTGATCGACGAACCCGGCGCCACGCGCGACCGCAACTACGCGGAATGCGACTGGTACGGCCGGCCGTTCACGCTGATCGACACGGGCGGTTTCGAGCCGGCCTCGGAGGTGGAGATCCTCGTCCAGATGCGGGAACAGACGAAGCTCGCCATCGAGGAGGCGGAGATCATCCTTTTTCTGATGGACGGCCGTGATGGTCTGACCGCGTCGGACGAGGAGATCGCCCGGATGCTGCGGCTGTCCGGAAAGAGCGTTTTCTACGCCGTCAACAAGATCGACGGTCCCCGCCACGAGGCGCTGGTCGCCGAATTCTACCGCCTGGGGATCGAGAGGCTCTACCCGCTCTCGGCCCAACACGGGCCGGGTCTCGACGAGTTCATGGACGACGTCGCTTCTCTCCTCCCCGAGTCCGAACCGCCTGCGGCGGTAGAGGACAAACGCATCCGGATCGCCGTCATCGGGAGACCGAACGTCGGAAAATCCTCCCTGATCAACCGGATCCTCGGCTACGAGCGGACGATCGCCAATCCCGTCCCCGGAACGACGCGGGATGCCATCGACACCCCGCTCACCCGCAACGGCAAGCACTACCTCCTGATCGACACGGCGGGGATCCGCCGGAAGAGCCGGATCAGTCTTTCGCTGGAGAAATACAGCATCGTCCAGGCCCTGAAGGCCGTCGACCGGGCGGACATCGCGCTGATCCTCATCGACGCCGAGCAGAAGATCAGCGAGCAGGACGTCAAAATCGCCGGCCTCGCCATGGAGAAAGGGAGAGGCTGCATCCTGGTCGTCAACAAGTGGGACCTCATCGAGAAGGACAACAGCACGGTCGGCGCCTACGTGGAAGATATCCGCTACAACGCGAAATTCATCGAGTTCGCCCCCATCCTTTTTGTCTCTGCGCTGTCCGGCCAGCGGGTGAGCAAGATCTTCGACCTGGTCGACCAGGTTTTCGCCCAGTACACGCGCCGCGTCGAGACGGGCGAACTCAACCGCACGATCCGCGAGATCGTCGAGGCGAACCCGCCGCCCGGCCGCAGGAACCGGCCCCACCTGTTCAGCTACATCACCCAGGTGGCCGTCAAACCGCCGAGCTTCGTCCTGTTCGTCCCCGATCCGGCCGCCATCCATTTCTCCTACGAACGCTACCTGATCAACCGGATCCGGGAGACCTTCGGTTTCGACCTTGTCCCGATCCGCCTTTTTTTCCGGAAAAAGGGATCCTGACCTTCCCGGTTTTGAGATTCCCCCTTTCGCGATGGGAATCAAACCCGGATGGCAGGTCTTCCCCCCGCTTCTTTTGGCCTTGACTCGCCCGCAATTTTACAGTAGAAATCCGGCAAGTTTCGCCGTTGAACCGTTCACCACTTCTCTGAGGAGGTCTTTATGAAACAGAGCATGATCCGCAAAACGATCCGGGTGCTTTTCGGCGCCGCACTGCTGACGGCCGTCTGTTCGGGATCGCTTTTCGCCGCCGACACGATCAAACTGGGAATCGCCGGCGCCCACAGCGGCGATCTGGCCTCCTACGGCCTGCCCACGGTCAAGGCCGCGGAGCTGGTCGTCAAGGAGATCAACGCCAAGGGCGGTGTCCTGGGCAGGCAGGTCGAACTGCTCACGGAAGACGATGTCTGCAAGCCCGAGGTGGCCGCCAATACGGGGACGAAGCTCGTCTCCAAGGGCGTCCACGCGATCATCGGCCACATCTGCAGCGGGGCGACCAAGGCCGCCCTCGGCATTTACAAGGACGCCAAGCTCATCGCCGTCTCCCCCTCGGCCACGAACCCCGAGCTGACGCAGAGCGGCCAGTATCCCAACTTCTACCGGACGATCGCCTCCGACGACGCCCAGGCCCGTCTGGAGGTGGATTTCACAATCGGCACCCTGAAGGCAAAGAAGATCGCCGTCCTCCACGACAAGGGAGACTACGGCAAAGGTCTCGCCGAATACGCGAAGAAATTCGCCGAGGACTCCAAGAAGGCCTCGGTCGTCCTCTTCGAGGGGATCACCCCGGGCGCGGTCGACTACTCCGCCGTCGTCCAGAAGATCAAGCGGTCCGGCGCCGAGGCGGTGATCTACGGGGGCTACCATCCGGAGGCCTCCTCGATCGTCTCCCAGATGCGCAAACGGGGCATGAAGACCCACTTCATCTCCGACGACGGGGTGAAGGACGACACCTTCATCAAGGTTGCCGGAAAATACGCCGAAGGGGTCTACGCGACCGGCCCCAAGGACACCACGAAGAATCCCCTGGCGATCGCCGCCATCGAGGCGCACAAGAAGGCCTACGGGTCCGACCCGGGCGCCTTCTTCCTCAACGGCTACGCCGCGACCCAGGCCATCCTGAACGCCATCGAGAAGGCCGGGTCGACGGATTACGCGGCGGTCGGCAAGGCGCTCCAGAACGAGTTCGTGGAAACCCCGCTGGGGAAAATCAGGTTCGACAAGAGGGGCGACGCGATCGGCGTCGGTTTCTCCATGTACCAGGTCCGCAAAGGGGTCTATGTCGAGGTCAAATAGCCACTGACCGGACCGCGTCTTTTTCATGGGAGAGGTTATTGCCCGCCTCTTCCCTGATTTTTTTATCGGAACCGCTTCGGGGCCGGGGTCGCATGGAATATTTTCTGGAACTCCTGCTGGGGGGACTGACCCGGGGGAGCATCTACGCCCTGATCGCGCTGGGCTACACGATGGTGTACGGCATCATCGAGCTGATCAATTTCGCCCACGGCGAGATCTACATGATCGGGGCCTTCACCGCGCTCATCGTCGCCTCGGTCCTCACCATGAGCGGCATGACGGGTCTCTCGGTGCTGATCCTGGCCTCCGTCGTGGCCGTCCTCTACGCGGCCGCCTACGGCTTCACGGTGGAGAAGATCGCCTACAAGCCGCTTCGCCAGGCCCCCCGGCTGTCGCCTCTGATCAGCGCCATCGGAATGTCGATCTTCCTGCAGAACTACGTCCTGATCGCCCAGACTTCCGATTTCCTGCCGTTTCCGAACCTGATCCCGGACCTCCCTTTCATGGAGCCCTATGCCCACATCATGGGCTCCACGGAGCTGGTCATCGTGCTGACGACCACGGTGGTCACGGTGATCCTGACCCTGTTCATCAAGTTCACCCGGATCGGCAAGGCGATGCGCGCCACCGCCCAGGACCGGGGGATGGCGATGCTCGCCGGGGTCAACGTGAACCGGGTCATCTCGAACACCTTCATCATCGGCTCGGCCCTCGCCGCGATCGGCGGCGTGCTGATCGCCTCCCATATCGGCCGGATTAATTTCTACATCGGGTTCCTCGCCGGAATCAAGGCGTTCACGGCCGCGGTTCTGGGAGGGATCGGGAGCATCCCCGGGGCGGTGCTCGGCGGCCTGATCCTCGGCTGGACGGAAAGCTTCGCCACAGGTTACGTCTCAAGCGACTACGAGGACGTGTTTGCCTTCTGTCTGCTGGTCCTGATCCTGATCTTCCGGCCCGCGGGGCTTCTGGGCCGCTCGACCATCCAGAAGGTTTGAGGGGGATCTCCGGCCGATGAAAATCCTGGCGGAATTCAGAAAATCCCTGATCATCTCCCTCTGGTTCATGCTCCTGACCTTCCCGATCCTCGTCATCCGGGTGAACACGATCGAAAAGATCGTCGAGTGGCGCTGGCGCAACATGGCCTTCATCGGGATCGGGAGTTTTCTCTTCTCCTTCGTCTGGCGGTTCATGCTGGAGCGCAGGGAGCGGGGCAGGAAACTGGCCGAGGCGGGCGCCGTCGAAACCCGCCCCTTCAGCCAGCGCCTCCTGGAGGATGCCCGCGTCTACCGGCCGGTTCTTGCCGCTCTGGCGCTCTTTGCGGTCGCCTTCCCGTTTCTGTTTTCCAGCTACCAGACCAACATCATGACGACCGCCCTGATGTACGTGATGCTGGGCCTGGGCCTCAACATCGTCGTCGGCCTGGCGGGGCTGCTGGATCTGGGCTACGTGGCCTTCTACGCCGTCGGCGCCTACAGCTACGCGCTGCTGAATGTCCACTTCGGCCTGGGCTTCTGGGCGGTTCTCCCCGTCGGCGCCCTGCTCGGCGTCCTCTTCGGCATCCTCCTGGGCTTCCCGGTCCTCCGCCTCCGGGGGGACTACCTCGCCATCGTCACGCTCGGCTTCGGCGAGATCATCCGCCTGATCCTGGAGAACTGGAATGAATTCTCCTTCGGGCCGAGCGGGGTTGCCAACATCCCGCGCCCCGGCCTTTTCGGCATTTCACTTTCGCTCAGCGAGGCGACCATCTACCTCTACTTCCTCATGCTGGCCCTCTGCCTCTTCACGGTCTTTGTCGTGAACCGCCTTCAGGATTCGCGAATCGGCCGGGCCTGGATCGCGCTCCGCGAGGACGAGGTGGCCTGCCAGGCGATGGGGATCGACAAGACGAAGACGAAGCTCACCGCGTTCGCCCTCGGGGCGACCTGGGCGGGAATGGTCGGCGTGATCTTCGCCGCCAAGACCACCTTCATCAACCCGGCGAGTTTCACCTTCCTCGAATCGGCGATGATCCTCTCGATCGTCGTTCTGGGCGGGATGGGCTCGATCGTCGGCGTGATCCTCGGGGCCTTCATCCTGATCCTGACCCCGGAATACTTGCGGGCCTTCAGCAACTACCGGATGCTCCTCTTCGGAACAACGATGGTCCTGATGATGGTCTTCCGGCCCCAGGGGATCGTGACGAACGTCCGCCGGATCTACCGGTTCCGCGGACGGGAAAAGAACAGCGAAACGGCGAAGGCGTGATATGGATCCCGTTCTAACAGTGAAAGGCGCGACGATGGATTTCGGGGGGCTCCGGGCCCTCAATTCCGTCGACCTCCAGGTCGGAGCGGGACAGATCGTCGCCCTCATCGGCCCCAACGGCGCCGGCAAGACGACCTTTTTCAACTGCGTGACGGGGATCTACGCACCAACGGAAGGGGAGATCTTCATCTCACCGCCCGGGAAAAGGCGCCTTCGGGTCAACGGCGTCAGGATCAACCACGCCACGGAGCTGGGGATGGCCCGGACGTTCCAGAACATCCGCCTCTTCCCGGGAATGACGGTCCTGGAAAACGTGATGATCGGCCGCCACTGCCGGGCGCGGGCCGGCGTCCTCGGCGCGATCTTCCGGGGGAGGGCCACCCGGCGGGAGGAGCAGGAGATCGTGGACCACAGTTACGAGATTCTCGTCAAGATCGGCCTTTCCGAGCAGGTCGACGAGCTGGCGAAGAACCTCCCCTACGGCGCCCAGCGGAGGCTGGAGATCGCCCGCGCGATGGCCACCGAACCTTTCCTCCTCCTCCTCGACGAGCCGGCGGCGGGGATGAACGCGCGGGAGACGGAGGCGCTCGAAGAGCTGATCCGCCGGATCCGGGACGAAGAGAAGATCTCGATCCTGATGATCGAGCACGACATGAGGATCGTGATGAGCATCTCCGACCGGATCTTCGTCCTGGACTACGGGGAGAAGATCGCCGAGGGAACCCCCGCGGAGATCCGGGAAAACCCGGTCGTGCTGAAGGCCTATCTCGGGGAGGATTTCACCGTCCATGCTTGAGCTGCGGAACGTCGAAACCTTCTACGGAAACATCATGGCCCTCAAGGGGGTCAGCCTTGCGGTCTCCGAAGGGGAGATCATCACCCTGATCGGCGCCAACGGGGCGGGAAAATCGACCACCCTGATGACGATCTGCGGGATCGTGCCCCCCCGCTACGGGGAGATCCTCTTCATGGGAAAGCCGATCCAGCGGACGGAGCCGCACGAGATCGTCGCCCTCGGCATCTCCCAGGTCCCGGAGGGGCGGCGGATCTTTCCCCTGCTTACGGTAATGGAAAATCTGGACATGGGGGCGTTTCTCAGGAAGGACAAGGCGGGTATCGCCAAAGACATGGAGTACATCTTTTCGCTTTTCCCGATCCTGAAGGAGAGGCGCCACCAGCAGGGGGGAACGCTCAGTGGCGGGGAACAGCAGATGCTGGCCATCTCGCGGGCGCTGATGGCCCGGCCCCGCCTGCTCCTCCTCGACGAGCCGTCGCTCGGCCTCGCCCCGCTGATCGTCCAGCTCATCTTCCGGATCATCCGCAAGATCAACGAGGAGAACCGGACGACGATCCTCCTCGTGGAGCAGAACGCGAACATGGCCCTCCAGATCGCCCACCGCGGCTACGTCATGGAGAACGGGCGG